>JAGQHH010000457.1 GCA_020431945.1 Cyanobacteria bacterium HKST-UBA02
TTCAACAGCTTCTACTCTCACCAATCTGCCGGCCCAGAAAGCTCAGGTCAATATCTCGGTGAAAGAGACCAGGGATACTCCGCCTGAAAGCGATCAAGATGACGCGTCGGTAGAGAGCACCGAGGAACGCGAGCCCCTCAAAGACCGTCTGGCCGCCATCAAATCCGGTGCGCGCCCGGACGACTTTTTCGTCAGTGTCGAGCTCGATCCACCCAAAGGAGCCATCGCCCGAAAGATCATCAAGTCTGCCGCCATGCTCAAAGACAGCGGCGCCGACGCTATCAATGTCGGGGACAGCCCCATGGCCAGGGTGAGAATGTCGTCCCTTGCCACCTGCCAGCTCATCGGCCAGCAGGTCGGCATCGAGACAATCATCCACTTCACCACCAGGGATCGGAACCTCATGGGCATCCAGGCGGACCTGCTCGGCTGCCAGGCCCTGGGCATTCGCAATATCCTGGCCCTCACCGGAGACCCACCGGCCCTGGGCAATTACGCCCACGCCACGGCTGTTTATGATGTCGATTCCATCGGGCTGATCAGAATCATCAAACAACTCAACGAAGGCAAAGACATCTCGAACAATACCATCGGCACACCCACATCTCTTTCTATTGCCTGCGCTCTCAATCTCACCGTGGAAAACCGCAACAAAGAGCGCGAGCGCTTCGCCAGAAAGCTCGATGCCGGCGCCAATTTCGTCATGACCCAGCCGATCTATCAAGTGAGCGACCTCACCGACTTCCTCGATGAGTTCGGAACCTGCCCGGTACCGATCCTGGTGGGTATTATGCCCCTGCACAGCTCCAAGCATGCCGAATATCTTCATAACGAAGTTCCCGGTATCAATATTCCGGACGAGATCAGACAGAGCATGGCCAAAGCCGGCGACCAGGGAGCCCGGGTCGGTCTGGAGCTCGCCGAAAAGCTCCTCGAAGAGGTCCGGCCCATCTGCGAAGGCACTTATCTGGTGCCCTCATTCGGCCGCTACGAAGACATGTGCACCCTGGTAGACAGAGTGAAAAGCTCTCTGGCTGCCACGGGAAAATAGACCGAAAGCGATCTCAGACCCGTCTCCACCCCTGGTGCTTGGTCTTGATCGATGCAGCCTCGCGATCCATGATCGCAGCCTCGTCATAACGGTTCATCTTACGCAGGAGCTTGGCGTACTGGGTGAGCACATCGCCGACTTTCATGCTGTTGGTGCCGAAGACCTTGCGTCTGATCAATAGAGCTCTTTCGAAAAGCGGTCTGGCCTTAGCGAATTTACCCTGGAAATAATAGAGCCGGGCGAGATTCTTGACACTGTTCGAGACCAGATGGTGGTCGGGGCCAAGACGACGTTCCCTGATCGCCAGAGCTTCGATGAGATGCGGCTCCATCTCCGTATAACGCTTGGAGCGGCAGAGCAGATCCGCCAGCTTGGTGAGACACTCGGCAAGCAGAGTGGAATCGTCGCCGGATACTTGCCGGATGAGCTCGGATTCCAGCTGCAGCTCTTTGATCTCCTCGAGATTGCGCTCCTGCTCGCGGACCTGACCATGGGGCAACAGCATGGTCTCCGGAATAGCATCGAGACAGGTGGAAGAATCGACGGGCTGAAAGGCCAGGGCGTCAAACTCGCCGGATACCAGCGGAAAGGGCTCCACCACCTCGCTATTGATCGAGGTGACACCGCTGAACCAGGCTCCCCGGAAAGCCGGTTGATCGGGCTCCAGCTCGGGCTCCGACGGGGCTCGTAGCGCCTTGATCCTGGCCAGGCTGGCCCGGGACTCTTCAGACTCTTTTCGGTGCGGTCCGATGGCTTTCTCTCTTATCTCCAGGGCCCGCCTGTATAATTTCTCGGCGTCATCGAGATTGCCACCTTCCATGTGCATGTCGGCAATTCTAGAAACAGTCACGGCAACCTCGGGACTGTCATCCCCCAGGGCCTGCTCCTGGATAGACAGAAAACGCATCAACTCCGAAATCGTTTTACATTTCATATGTGCAAACTCGCTTGATTGTGGTCCTGGTCACAATCTGCATCTGAGCAACTCTATCGAGTCGAGCGAGCGGCCTTTGACATTTATGCCGAGCGGGGCAGAGGAGGCTCGAACGTCGCAAGTTACCTCATGGGTGTCCACTTTCAATCTTGCCCTGCTTGAAGGCTCGTATATGTACCGCATTCTTATATCTTTGTACGGGATTCACATAATCGAGCCATCCGAGAGCTGGATACTCGGGATTTCCTGTACAAAAATACTGCGTAGCTGATACTGCCGGGGCGGTGCTTTCCACTAGGATTGAAAGTGAGGGAGTAGAAGCTTGTTGTAGAAGAGCGAAAATGCAAGATGATCCACGGCTGAAGAAGCCGGAATCCAAGCACGTCGACGAAACGGACTTCGTGACGCAACTGGCCGATGAATGGAACATCGGCTGTGACTCCATGCTCACAGGAGAGCGTCTGAATGCCGAGCAGTTGATGAACTCGCTGGCAGAAGCCACGCAGAAAAAGGCGCCACCGTTACCGCCGGCACCGCCGTCCGCCACCGCGCCTCCGTCGCCCCCCAGGCAAGCCATCCCACCTGTACCTGTGCCGGCAACTTTCCCGGAAATCAAACCCGAACAGAAGCCGGCAGCTTCCCCGCCGCCGTCGCCCCCTCCCTCGCCTTCCCATCGATCGGCTACAGGTCCGCAGACCATACCCTTGCCGCCTCCGGCCAGTCCTCCGTCCCCGGGTGCCACCACGCACCGGGTCAGTCAGGAATTCGAAATAGAAGTAGTCAGCGAGATAGACAGACCGAGCAAGAGAGTAATGATCTCGGACATCACCGCTGACTTTCCCAGCAGCACCAATCCATTCAAGAACACCTCCGGAAGTGCTTTAAAGGAAGTAGCATTAGCCGAGAGCACCGCCGAGTCGACTCTGAAATGGCTATCCGAGAATGCCGATCCGGAGATCAGACAGGCCGTGGCAATCAATCAGAAATGTCCCGAGGCGATTCTCAAAAGGCTCAGCAAGGATCCCATCGGAAGCGTCAGGCTGGGGCTCCTGGACAATCCTGCCGTTCCTCCCAGCCTTGTAGTGGACCTTATAAATGATAGCAATCCGCTTGTATCGCTGAGAGCTTACGAGGTCCTGGACCTCCTCCGCAAAGAATCAGGTCTCGAGCCCCTGAAACGGCCGGGCTCAGCCGGCCCGTCCCGAACGGTCCAGGACATGCCCGGCATGAAAAGCTCGCTCACCGCCGAGGAAACAGCCGAGGTGATCGAGTTTCTCAAGATGATAGCCAGACGGCACTCCACCCCCACCGGGCGATTATCCGAGCTGGCGGGCCATCCCAGCGCCGAGATCCGGGCAGAAGTGGCGCGCAATGCCAAGGCTTCCATCGACACGCTATTGAGCCTCGCTCACGATCAGGACGTCCGGGTGCGCACCGAGCTGATCCGCAATTCGAGCTGTCCCATCGAAGTGCTGGAAGTCCTCCAGAACGACCGGGATCTGGATGTAGCAAGCTTCGCCCGCTCGGAGCTGAGCCGCATCAACCCGGCCTAGACGAGAGGGTACTATTACTTTTTTCGATTCACGGGGTCCGTGAATTCTTGAAAATAGAAAAGACCTAAGTCTTCGACTCGGCGGTGTCGGCTGCGGTGTTGCGCCTGCTATTGAAGTATTTGGCTTCCGGGTGATGGACGATGATCGCAGAGGTGCTCTGCTCGGGAACGAGCTGGAACTCTTCTGTGAGAGTGACTCCGATTCTCTCCGGCGAAAGCAGCTCGAATAGATTCTTCTGGTCTTCCAGATTCGGGCAGGCTGGATAGCCGAAACTGTATCTGGTGCCTCGGTAGCCCTGCTGGAAGAGCTTGTTGATATCGCCGGCGTCTTCGCCGTCAACGCCAAGCTCTTTCCTTATCCGCTTGTGAAGCAGCTCGGCAGTAGCCTCCGCCGACTCCACTGCGAGCCCGTGGAAAAACAGATAGTCGCTGTATTTATCAGCGTCGAAGAGACCGGTGGAATGCTCGGTGGCTTGCTCCCCTACTGTGACGATTTGAAGAGCCAGCATATCGGGCTCCCCTTCGCCTTCATCACGATCAGCGAAGAAATCCGAGATGCATAGCCTCCGACCGTGGTCCTGGCGAGGGAAAGCGAAGCGGACTTTCTCTGCCCGCGAATCGGGATCCAGGACAATAAGATCGTTCCCGGATGAATAACAGGGGAAATATCCGTAGACCGCCCGGGGAATGAGCAGACGATTTTCGATACAGTCACGCTTGAGCTTCTCGAAAACAGGATAGATCTTGTCTTCCAGCAGGCGGCGGTATTCGGCTTCGTCCATATCGCCCTGCCGGACTCGCCACTGGCCCCTGATCAGCACATTCATATTGAGATACTCGAGGGCCTCGGCCAGGTCGATATCCTCCACTACTTTCGAGCCCCAGAAAGGCGGACTTGGAACGTCCACACCTCTTCGAACATCGGATCTCGAAGAAACGCTACCGTTGCTCTCGTCGCCATTGCTGCCGGTATCATCAGCCGGCACCGGCGAAGAAACGGGATCGGAAACGGCACTAGAAACAGAAGCAGGCTCGGTCGCAGCGGCTTCTTCGATACCGAGGACCTCCGCCTCGCTCAGGTCGGTCAGGCTCCTGCCACCGTCACGAAGCCTGGCGAGAGACTCCATGATCCGCAGATCGTCGAAAGCATCCTGACCGTAAAAGAGAAGCCCTTCGTAGATCTTGCGACAATCGTTCTCGACATAGCGCCTGGTCAGAGCGGCGCCTCCGAGAATCACCGGGAGATGTATCCCTCGCTGGTTGAGAACATCGAGATTGTCTTTCATGATCACAGTGGACTTGACCAGCAGACCGCTCATTCCTATACAGGTGGCATTGTTCTCCAGCGAGGCCGCGATGATATTCTCGATAGGCTGTTTGATCCCCAGGTTGATCACTTTGTAGCCGTTATTGGTGAGGATGATATCGACCAGATTCTTGCCGATATCATGCACATCACCTTTCACAGTGGCCAGTACCATGGTTCCCCGGCTGGCGCCTTCGACCTTTTCCATCAGGGGCTCCAGATAAGCGACTGCTGCTTTCATGGTTTCGGCGGACTGGAGCACGAAGGGAAGCTGCATCTTGCC
>JAGQHH010000458.1 GCA_020431945.1 Cyanobacteria bacterium HKST-UBA02
TACAGCTCCGGCGCCTATCCGGTGCCTCCCGGCTATGGCTATCCGCCGGGCTACCCGCCCCAGGGCTATCCGCCGGGCTATCAGTACCCGCCAGGCTACCCACCCCAGGGTTACCCGCCCCAGGGGTATCCGGGCCAACCACCCCAGGGTTATCCGGGCTACCCGCCTGCAGCCGGCACCGTAGCCGTACAGCCTGGTGGCGTCCCCCCGGGTCAGGTGGACGCGCCCGGTATGGCCGGCTCCGCCGATATGTCCGGCGGTGAAGGGGGCAAGAATCGTCCGAATGTGAAGCTCGGGCAGTTCCTGGTGGAATCCGGTCTCGTGCCTCAACTGACGGTGGATGCCGCTTTGCAGTTACAGGACCTGGTCCGAACCGGGGCTCTGCCTACGGCAAAGGCTGCCGAGGCGGTCCGGCGCGCTCATGTCCGGGGTGGGCAGGTGGACCCTGCCATCACTGCCATCGGGCGCCAGGCTCGAGAAAGCCTCCAGAATATCGCTCCGCCCCTGGGGCAGATCCTTGTCGAGGCAGCTATATTGCGGGGACCGGTCCTGCGCAAGGCTCTTTATCTCCAGCAGAAAGTCCGCAACGGAGCCCTGTCCAGGCAGGAAGCCATCGATTCGCTTTGCGCCGAGGTTTACGGTGTAGGAGGCGAATCGGAAAAGGCCGGGGAGACCCACGAGTCGCAACGGGCTCTGGACCTGCTCAAGGCTGCCGGGCTGGTCAGCGATTTCGATCTGGAGACCGCTAACAAGGTCAAAGAAAAGCACGGCGGCCGGATAGTCAGTATTCTTGCTTCGGCAGGCAAGCTCGACAAGACCACTGTCGATGCCGCCATCGAGAGCGTGGAGCTGATCAGTGCCGATAAGCTCAAGCATGACAAGGCGATCATCGCCCTTCATTATTGCCAGCGCAGCCGGGTCGGCCTGAAAGAGGCCCTGAGCGAGCTGGGCTGGCACGATCCCGGGGAGAATGCCCTTCCTGAGGAGTGAGCTCGAAGCCAGGTGAGTAGCCAGTCCCGGAAAATCGTCTTCTTAGGATTCGGAAATGTCGCCCGTTATGTCAACCGTGCGGCTCGGAATACTGTGGTCCCATCCTATGACCCCAGATTCGGTACCACACGCTCGAGCTCGAAGGCTCCCGATCTGGAGGCTCAGGGCGTCTCTCCCATAGTCCTGTCCCCTCTGGGCTCGGCGATGCCTGCCCTGTCGGAGGCTTGCCGGGATGCTTTCGTTCTGGTCTCCTTCCCACCGGACCGGAACCTGGAAGAATCCCTGGGGCCCTGCCTTGCCGGAGCAAGCCGGATAGTCTATATCTCCAGTACGGGCGTCTATGGCAGGCGGCGCGGTGTCATAGACGAGAGCACTCCGGTGGACCGTGACGACGAGCACAGTAGCAGTCGTCTCGAATCGGAAGCGTTCTGGCTTGAAAGAGAAGCCACCGTCATTCGGGCGCCGGGCCTCTACGGTCCTGATTACGGACTTCATCTCAGCCTGCTCGCCGGCAAGTACCGCCTTCCCGGAGACGGAGAGAGCTATACGTCCCGGATTCATCTGGAGGATCTGGCCAGGATCGTCCTTGCTGTTTTCGAGAAGGACCTGGCGGGGCGTGTCTTCCTGGCAGGCGACCTCTATCCGTGCACCAAGAAGGAGATAGTTGAATGGCTCTGCCGGCGTCTTGGAGTCGAGATGCCGGCTAGCGTGCCGGTGGAAGAAGTTCACCATACTCAAAGAGGCGATCGCCGCATCGATGCCGGCGCCATCCTTCGAGAGCTCGATCTCAGGCTGCTCTATCCTACTTTTCGAGAGGGCTTCGCTGACGTCACCTGGAGATCTCGATGAGAGCGATTTCGGGTTTCGCCAGAAATCGGATGGGAAGCCCGGTCATACCGATGCCTTTGCTTACATGGATCCTTGTTTTGCCCCGACTATACAGACCCCATTCGAGAGCTTTGCCGCGGGTGGAGTTGGTAAACAATGCTCCATAGAAAGGTAAGCGTACCTGACCGCCATGGGTGTGACCGCATAGAAAGAGATCTATTTCCTTTTTCTGCGCCGCGTCGGCTCCGGCTGGATAGTGATAGAGGAAGATGCTGAAAGGCTCGGAAGGGACCATGGACAGCGTCTCTGCCAGGCAGGTCTCATTGTCCACGTCGACACCGCAGATATACAAGCTGGTATCACGAACGGTGAGCCCTGTCCCGCGGCAGTTCAGTTTTACCACCCCGGTGCCTCCGTATTGATCGAAGAATCGCCCCCCTCTCGAGTCGTGATTGCCGTTCACTGCAAAAACCGGTGCTATCTTGGAAAGGCTCTTCATCACCGCCTTGAAATCGGGAAGTCCCCGTTTGTTGTTGGCGGCGTCTCCGGTAAAAAGAATCAGATCCGGATTCAAGTTTTTTACTATTCCTGGAATACGATCTTCGGTTCTTCTGATCCCGTCGCAGTGCAGATCGGAAATATGGACCAATCTGAGTTTGCCGGTGCCGGCGGCAATCTTTGAAGAGCGAAAGGCTATCCTGTTTACCTCTAGATCAAATGGCTCGGCGAAGCTATAGAGAAAGCAGAGAAGCCAGATAGTAAGCAGGAGCAGGGAAGCTTTCTGGCTGACAGTCAATTTTCCGAACGAAAATTTCTTCCCTTTCTCAGGAACGGCGGACTGGGATACAAACAGCACCATTCCGAATGCGGTGCCCAGAAGGGCGATGACGATAAATTCAGACAATTGAAAAGACCGGGAATAAGAGGATATATGAGAATACTGCCTGCCTTACTCTCGGTCTTAATTCTAGGAGGCTTTGCCGCACCAGGCAAGGCGGAGCCCGCTAAGGTAAGCGGCTGGCGGGTTTCGCAGATGACCAAGTTGAACGGCAAGTCGACGGTCTATATCACTCCCTCCGGTATCAAATTGATCAATGATCGGACCGGTATCTATGTTCTTTTTTTACCGCCATTCAAAGAAGCGGTAGCAGTCAATCCCGGCAATCGCAAATTTTGCTCTACCCCTATAGAGCGCCTGCAGGACCCATACCGGGAGACCAATATGATGTTCAACGGCGGCACCCTCAGGCAGATCGAGCTGGGATCCTCGAGCCCGGTGAGAATTTTCGACATGCCTGCGGTGCAGTATGTCGCTACCGGGGCTTTCGCAAAACGTCAGGTGGCCGCTGTGAAAGCCGGTAAGATGCCTCCCCGGGCGGCGAAGATTGTCAATTTCGTGGTGATCAAGAACAAGGCTTTCGACGGCAGGACCGGAACGCTTCTCACCAGATTCTACGATCTTCCCCAGGTCGAGGGACTTCCCTGTACATTCAAATACTGGGATACCAAAGGCTCCGATCATTCTATTTTGCGCACGCTGAGCATCAAGCCTGTGACGATCAATAAGAGTCTCTTCGTTATGCCGACAGGCTATACCAAGGCGCCGACCAATGAGAGTGTTTTCTACGACGGCAAGATCGAGAATGGTCTGGAGATCATGTTCCGCTAGGCGGATTTTGCCGATCGCCGATCAAGGAATCTTCTGCTTGCGAGTATGAAAGGGCAGCTCGAAGATCGTGTTGCCCACCGGGACACTTATGATCACGTTCTGATCTCTGGGATTGAGATAGAAGATTTCGCCGGTGCGGGATTCGAATGGCTCGAGAGTAACGTTGAAGCAGTCTTTGAAGCTCGAGTGGTTGGCGCGCAGCATGCCCGTGAGGGCTGTGTCATCTTCGGTGCTGCCGAAGAGACCCTCCCTGGAAGGGTGAATGCTCAGGCGTTCCGGCACTGTATGTGATACCGCTTTCCACTGCCCGTACACACCGAAGACGTTGGGACCGCGGAAAAGATCATGCCCTTCA
>JAGQHH010000459.1 GCA_020431945.1 Cyanobacteria bacterium HKST-UBA02
GGAAAAGCTCGCCCAGGGCCCCGGCATACTGCAAATATTCGTATGCATCGCAAGACCAGGCGATTACCTGATGCCCATCGAAGAACGAGAACCAGAGCCGGATCAGGAGCGCTACAAGCAGGACCGAAACCGGGCCCGCCAGAGCCAGAGCCAGGTTCGGCTTCGATTTCCCTGAACTGTACCCGGACCCGGTCGGGGTCTCGAGTTCTCTTTCGACCGCAGGCAATTCTTCCTCCACTCCCGGCACAGAGTAAATTCGGGCGGAAGTCAGTATTTTGCCGCAGAGATAACGAATACACCTTGATTACTATTAATTATCTATATTTGTAATCAGGTACGATTAGATAAGGGGCAGTGAGGACAATTTGGTCAACTTTTGAAACCGACCGGCGGATCGGAGGTAGTCCACTCTTCATTTGGTACATATCTAGAGAAGAGGACTATTCTTAAATCGCGTTAAGGTTTTTGAAGTAGTGGGCAAAATTAACTCACGGCAAGAGTTTTCGGCAAAGTTCGTGGCGGCGTGATGACCTGGCAATCCTACCTGAATCATGCATCTCAACTGGTTACGCAGGGTAAGTATGCCGAGGCGGAACAGATTATTTATCAGGCATTCAAGCAGGCCCGCACCGAAAACGATCCGAAAAAAGTCTCGACTTCTCTAGACCTTCTCTCCTGGCTGGCGTTCATGCAGCAGAAGTATCCGGAAGCCGAGCAAATCTACCAGTACGCCACCCAGGTCAAGATTCAGATTTTTGGCGCGGACCACATCGAGGTCGGCAAGACAATCAAGAACATCATCGCCGCCTGCTATCACCAGAAAAAGTATGAGCAGGTCGTGGGCTACGCCAGCGAAGCCCTGCGAATATACGCTCTCAACTATGGCAACGATCATGCCGAGTGCAAACAACTGGCCACCAATCTCGTCGAATTGCTCAAGTGGCTCGGCCGGGTAGACGAAGCCGACAGGGTCCGGAGCACATACCTGGAGGTCAGGCCCGAACCGCAGTACTACCAGGGATATCAGCAACCGGCGCAACAGCAGCAACCAGCCCAGCAATCCCATTACCAGTCCTACCAACAACCCGCCCAGCAGCAACCAGCCCAGCAGCCTCAACAGCAATCCCATTACCAGAGCTATCAACAACCGGCACAACAGCAGCCGCAACAGCAATCCCACTACCAGAGCTATCAGCAACCCGCCCAGCAGCAACAACCGGTTCAGCAACAACCGGTTCAGCAACCGCAACAGCAAGCCTACTATCAGGGCGACGGGCAACAAGCACAGCAGAGACCTTCCCAGCAGGGAATTGTAAGGAAAGATTATTCGAAATTCGCCAAGAGTGTCTGCGAAGTCTGCCAGATGGAATACGAGGGCTCTGAGTGCCTTCGCTGCACTTCAGGACAGATCACTGTCTTCGATCCGGGCTCACGCCTGGGCAATGATTTCAGCTGACGCACCACCAGTGATATCCAGCCGGATACGGTAATATAGGCAGTTCCGAGCGTACTGCCAGGTTAGCCGAATGGCCAGAATTCTAATAACCGTCCACAAATTCTTCCCGGAGCACCGGGCCGGCACCGAAGTGCTCACACTCAAAATTGCCCAGGAGCTTACCCGGCGCGGTCACGAACTCCTGATCGTCACTGCCGATCCGCCCGACGAAGATGCCCGGCACAAACAGGGTCCACCCACCCGGGACTATGAATACGAAGGGCTGAAAGTCCATGTGATCACCGAGACTTTGCGCCTGGAAGGCTATACTTTCGAGCACGAGTACCGGCACCCGCCGATCGGAGAGCACTTCAAGACGGTCCTCGAAAGCTTCCAGCCCGATGTCGTC
Source organism: Cyanobacteria bacterium HKST-UBA02 (assembly GCA_020431945.1). Next base: position 1,845 of record JAGQHH010000459.1, read on the forward strand.
CATGTCATGCATGCCCAGAACCTCTCGGCATCAGTAATCGAAGCAGCAAAACAGAAGGGTGTCAGGATAGTCGTATCGCCGACGGACTTCTGGTTCATCTGCCCCATAGTCCAGCTCAAGCGCAAAGACGGTACTATCTGCGAAGGTCCAGGGCCGGGAGCGGAGCCCTGCCTGACCTGTTACACCCCGGAATTGATCGCTTCTCGAGAACAGCTCGCCGACGCCCTTCTGGAGCGCTTCCCTGCCGCCCGGGGCTGGCCCGGTGCCCGGGCCGTCCTTAAAAGCGATCCCCTCTACGGTCTCTACAAGAGACGCAAACAGGGTCCTGCCGCTGCCGCCACCATCGCGAGACCGGACATTCTCAGAAGCATCGGTAATACTGCCGACGCCATCACCGTGCCAACCCGGATCATGAAAGAGCTGTTCATCAAGAACGGCTTCAAAGAAGAGCTCATTCATCATGTACCGTTCGGCATCGACACCTCGCTTCTCACTCCCTATCAGGAGAAGAGCCGGTCTGACGTGCTCCGTATCGGCTTCATCGGAACTATTTACGAGCACAAAGGTCTGGACATACTGATCAGGGCATTCCAGAGACTGGCGGAAGAGCCGCCGGCCATACTGAAGATTTACGGGAGCCCCACCCAGTTTCCAGCTTATTTCAAAACCATCGAAGAGCTGGCGGACAGCGTGCCCTCCAGGCGCCGATTCATCGAGTTCGCCGGTACTTTCCCCAACGAGAGGCTCGGCCCGGTACTCACCGATATAGACGTCCTGGTGGTTCCGTCCCGCTGGTACGAGAACACTCCCCTGGTCATCCAGTCAGCCCTGTCCACCGCCACTCCACTGATCGCCACCAATCTGGGAGGCATGTCCGAATTGATTCATCACGAAGTCAACGGGCTCCTCTTCGAGTTGAACAATGAAGCCGATCTGGCTTTGCAACTGGAGAAAATTCAAAAAGACAGAAATGAGCTTGCTAGATTCCGCTCTAACATAAGCACCCAGCGAACTACCGCCGAAATGGTGGACGATCTCGAGAGACTTTATTTCGAATCATAATAGTGATATTTTATTCGGGCTGCTTTTTTTGGGGATACTGGCATGTTCGAAAAATCGAAAGTGCTGGCTGTTATTCTGGCGCCTCTCGAGATCAAGAGCCTGGTCCGCAGAAATACCAGGACTCTCGGTGAAAAGAGCCTTTTCGCCTGGTCTCTGGACTGCGCGTCGAAGTCCGCCCTGGTTGATACCATCGCCGTCAATAGCGATGATCCGGATGTCGTCGACGAAGCCCGGAGCCTGTCGATTCCTGTGTTCGAGGGACTTTCTCCGGGCGATCGGGAAGACCAGAGCTGGTTCGCCCGTAGCGCCCTCAGAATTCTGGCAGAGATGCCCGACTTCGATCTGGTGGCAGCGCTCGACACGGGCTCTCCTTTGAGACAGCCCGCCGACATCGATGGTTGTATCGAGATCTGTGCCAGGAACGACGGGCATCCGGCAGTAACTGTCTCGGAGTCTCAGAGCTCGCCGTCAGACTGGCACTATCTCGGAAGCGACCGGGCCATGCGACCGGTGTTCGAGGACGAGCGCAAGCTCTACAGGATCAATCGGGCAGTCATGGCAAGCGCCACCGGTAGACTGAGCCTGAACGCCTCATTCCTCACCGAAAGCACCAGGGCATTCATAATGCCTCAGGATCGGTCACTCTATATTCGTACCAAGACCGACCTCAGTCTCGCCCGGGGACTGGCTCCCTAGCATACAAGTAAATCCCGTCGCTCCAGAGTTCCAGGGGATAGAAGCTATCTTTCCTGTAGGTTTTCTTGAAAACCTCCAGTTTGAAAAGACCGGCTTCGCCGAAAAATCCGTCGGTGACTAGAAAGCGCGGGCGAAGCTCGAGGATGACTGCCGGGATGATGGTGAAAAGCTCGGTGGTCCTGCGTAGCGCCGGCGAAGGTGGTCCGTACTTCATCACCTCGTCGCAGACCAGACCGCCGAGATCGAGAATCGGCCCAGGATAGAAATAACCCAGGACTCCGATCTCGGGCGCCGCCAGGGCGCCCCGGCAGGAAGGATCGAGGACCCGAGCCCGCAAAGCCGCTTCCCTGTATATCAGCAAACGCTGATAAGCACCGCTCCAGAAGAAGCTCACCGAAGCGAGGCCGGGCTCGAAACGAATCGGCTGCTGAATCACCTGGCAGAGCACCAGGTAGGCGGCGATAGTGACCAGAAGGCGATCCTCTACCTTTTTGCCTTTCCCCAGAGACTCTTTGATGCGCACGAGCAGGATAGGCACCAGAAGCGGTGGCACCAGCGCAAACCAGCAGAGATACCACGGGAAGAGATAGGGATTGGCAATAGTGAAAAGGAGCCAGAAGCAGAGAACCGCTATGCCGTAGAATCTCAGAGCGCCACGATCGAAAAACTTTAGCATCGCCAATAATACCAGAGCCCCGCCGTAGAGCCGGAAGTAATCATAGCCATAGCTGAAAAGCGGATCGAGAGGCATGATCAGCTCCGGCACCAGGCAACCGTCTCCGAGGCGACGCAAGACCAGAACCATGTCCATGAGGGGAAACGGCTTGTAAAACATATGAGCTTTGCCGATCATGCCATGCGGGATGATCGTGCCGAAAGAATAGAAGAGCCAGCCGGCAAAAGCGAGAAGACCCAGGACCGGAAGGACGAAAGCAGGCAGAGCCCGGCGAGCGCCTGCCGGAAACCCGCGCACCATATCTTCGATTCTTTTTTTCAAGGACAGCTTCCCGTCCGGCTCTTCTTGATCTTTGCGAAGAGCCGCCCAGAAGAAAACAAGAATAAGAAAAAGCCCCCCCTCGGGTCTGGTCAGAACAACCAGGGCCGCCAGCCAGGCCGCCAGAGAGAGCCATTTGCGCTCCATGGCATAAAGGGTGCCAAGACAGAGAAGCGCCACCAGGGGTGATTCCTTGCCGCCAATAGACTCCTGGGTCATATAGGGAAGAAGCGCCAGCACTGCGGCTCCGGCAAGGCCGACCAGGGGTCCGCCCCCCGCCCTTCGCATAAAAATGAAAGCCAGAAAATAGCTGCCGACCTGAATGGCGACATTGAGCATCTGCGAGAGCACCGGCAGCTCCACCGGTCGAGACAGAAGATAACAGAAAGAAAGCAGGGCCAGGTGAAGATGAGACGTGAAACCCATCACCCGCTCGCCGGGGTTATAGTCGAATCCGATACCGTCCACCCAGGACCTGACATACCGATAATCGATATACGAATCGTCCACGGCGAAGGGAAACTGGAGACAGCGGGTGAGGATCAGATAAAAAAGAAAAAACGACAGCCCGCCATAAATGAGGAGGGACCGCCGGAGAGATTGCTCGTCGGCTCCAGAGCCGCTCTTGCGCAGGTCTAATAACGTGAACCCGCAGACGAGAAAGGCGCTTATGGCGAGCCAGATGTAATAACGGCTGAAAGCACCGCCCACGGCTTCGATATTGATACTGTCCAGATTGAGAGCCTGAAGAGCGCCGGCAGTCTCCGGCCGGAGCATGCCCAGGGCCAGGAAGAAGGCCGCCAAGAGCAGCTGGCTGATAACACAGGCAGCCCGTGTGCCAACCAGCCTGTCAGTGGAATTCTTCATTGCAACCCGGTCAAATGTTTCAATTGCGGCAGGCCTCAATGGATAAAAGGGGCATAAATTAGTAAAATTACTGAGAATTTTACTAAATTCAAAAAGGAAATCTCCAGGTGTTCGGTAAGGAGCGTCACAATCAACCAGGGAAAATCAGATTGCCGAAGCAGTCTACTTTCCCCGACTACGCAGCTCTCAAGAACGTCTTCGATCAGGCTCAGGTCAACCGGGGTCAGGAAGTCGAGGTA
>JAGQHH010000460.1 GCA_020431945.1 Cyanobacteria bacterium HKST-UBA02
CACCGGCATAGATCTGGTGAAGCCGTTCTAAAAGCGCTCTGGCTTCCCCATACGCACCCCGGCTCATCAAAGCGCTGGCATACGAGCGCAGCACCCGGCGACCTTCGAAACTATCCGCCCGCCCGTCGATCCGAGCCAGGCACTCCCGGTAGATGGAGAAAGCCCGGTCCTCCTTGCCTGAAAGCAAGAGGGCATAGGCCAGACGCAGCTTATCGAGTATGCCGGCTTCCCGGCTCGCTCCTCGTTTTTCGTATAAAGACAGAGCCTTGCTGAGCTCTCCCTGAGCCAGATAGTCATCGGCAAGCTCCAGCTCGAGGGCGCCAGCCTGATCCGCCGGGAGACTGGCTATCACCTTCCCGGCCTCCGACCGCAAGGCTGGAGCACGGTCTGTTTGCGAGGCGTTGCCCCCGAGATAGAGGAGGTTGGCAAAGCGAAGCAAGAGCCTGGCCAGGGTCTCTCTGGACTCACCCTTTCTGGCTTGCTCCAGAACCGTCTCGAAAAACCTGCCTTCACCGAGTTCGAGATCTCTCATGAAGCAAGCCTCTACGAACTCGGCCCTGGCCTCGCTCTCGCTTCCCGGCGCCTGGGGAAGATAGAGACGGCCCAGGGCGCGCATGCCTTTGACCCCGGGCTTATTGCGGGCGGGATCCCGGACTATATCCAGTATCGCTTTGAGATCTCGCTCCGCTTCCTCGAGATTGCCGCGGTCCAGCTCGATCCTGTAGAGCAGACGCCAGAATGGAATCTGATTCTGGCTCTCGTCCCGGCGATCCGAGAGGAGGCCCAGACCGGAGATACAATCCCGTCGGGCGCCCTCCAGATCCTTTCCGGCATATTCCTCGCTGGCGAGCAGGAGCAGGGCGAAAGGCTTGTTATAAGGATCGGCCGTAGTTACGAGTCGCCGGGCTATCGCTTTTCTCCTTTTAAGATCGCTTTTGGCGGTGAGATTCAGGGAGGAGAAGTCCGAAAGCCACCGGAAATCATCTCTGAGCACGAAGACCAGAGAGGTTCCCGCGATTGCGAGCAAAGCGACAATCACCAGGGCGAGATTCCGAAAAGACTTTCCCTTAACAGGAGAGGGCGAACGACGTCGGCGCATCTTGATGGTCTGACCCCGGGAAGCCCGCTCCAGGTCCTTCCGGAGAGCCTGCATCGAGCGGTACCGGCGGCTCGGCTCTTTCTCGAGACAGATTGCCACGATCTCGGCAAGACCGCGCACATCTTTCAAACCGTTCAGCTTCGGGGCCGGGTCATAAAGATGCTGGAGGACGACTCTTACCGGGCTTTCATCCTTGAACGGCGGGCCGCCTGTAAGGGCCTCGTACATGAGACAGCCGAAAGAATAGATGTCCGAGGCCGGGCCCATCCGGTCACCCTGGCATTGCTCCGGGGACATATAGAAAGGGCTGCCGAGAATCTCGCCGGTCTGGGTCAACTTGGTGGTGGCTCTGGTCGAGAGGACTTTAGCGATTCCGAAATCAAGGACCTTTACCCTGTCTTCTCCCGCCTCGTCCATGACTATGACATTGCTTGGCTTCAGATCCCGGTGAATGACCGTCCTCTGATGGGCATACTCCAGGGCTGCCGCTATCTGGTCGAAAATGCCCAGAGCCCGTCTCTCTTCCAGGGGTCCTTCTTGCTCGATCAGGCTTGAAAGGCTCGGCCCGTCGAGAAATTCCATCACCTGGTAAGGGAGTCCTCCGGGTCCCTGGCCGGAGCCGAAAACTCTCACCAGATTGGGATGGTCGAGGGAAGCAGCCGTCTCCACTTCATGCCGGAAACGCCCGGCAGCTGCTTCGTCCGACGCCAGCTCGGAGGACAGGACTTTCACTGCCACCCGGCATTGCCGGGCGTCGTCATGGACTTCGTAAACCGTCCCCATGCCCCCGGAGCCGAGTTCGCCCAGAATCTGAAAAGTCTCGGGAAGAACCGCCATGGCCGGCTTCTTACTGCAGTTGCAGCGCTGGTCCTGGAAGATCCAGCCGGTCATGGAGCCGCTCGAGATCCCGCCTGTCGGCTTGCCGCAGACGGTACAAAGCCCAGTACGCGGGAGTGAAGACGGGTCTCTCTCTTTCACGCTCAACTCCGGATCTTAATTTGTTCTACCCCGGTCTTACTCCCTCAAAACCGGACTGGCTCGGAGTTCAGGACGCGAGAAGGCTTTTGCACCATATATAGTGGCGTGATATAGTGTCGTGCGACGGTCCATTTGAGATTTCTCTCATCAGCAATGTTAAGCTGCCGGGTCATACGTCTTTGATACCTGACGCCTTAGCTGTCATACTGTACCCACGCTTCGAGAGAAGCCTGCTTGCGGCATCTTTTGTTCGGGCCGCAGCTTCCAATGCAGAGTGAGTTAAATGAATACAAGACTATATGTAGGGAATCTCCCTTTCAGTATCGACGAGACCGACGTGGAGAAACTCTTTTCCCAGTCCGGAATCGTCAAATCCGTAGCCATGCCCATCGATAGAGAAACCGGCAGAAAACGCGGTTTCGCCTTCGTGGAGATGGAGAATGCCGAGCAGGCGGAAGCCGCCATCGAGCAATTCAACGGCAACACCGTGGACGGCAGAAAAATTGTCGTGAACGCCTCCAGACCAAGAACCGGCAACTGGTAATCGGTCTGGTCAGACGACCAGTTCGTCAGACGAAATTTACAGGCGGGTACTTTACTTAAGTACCCGCCTGTTCCTTTTTATTTTGAGTTGTATTCGGGACCGCGGGCGGGTACTGGAAAGTGCCTACAGGTAAGTCTTTACCGATTTGTATCAGGCTGACAATCATTTAAGGTAGTCCGACAAGAAGCGATCTGTCGGCTGTAACTCGCATCTCTACACTCGACTACCCGATGAAGCAATGTCGAGCGTTAAAGATCTAAGTTCTTGACATCCTCGATGCGAATCCAATCCTGCCCAAAACATGCGATACTGGCAAGCGGTCTAAATAAAGGAGCACACTCGTGATCGAGTTCCTCGCAATATTGCTGGTGTCCTATGTGATCCATGGTCTGGGCATGACCATCGGCTATCACCGGCTTCTTTCGCACCGTTCTTTCACCTGCCCCAAACCGGTGGAATACTTTTTCGTGACCCTCGCTTATCTTGGTCTGCAGGGCTCGCCCATGTGGTGGGCTTCAATGCACCGTGCGCATCACCGCTTCGTCGACACCGAGCTCGATCCGCACTCTCCCAAGTACGGTCTGTTCAATGCCAGCATCGGCTGGTTGATGAAGAAGAAATACCCGGATCATGTGATTCCGTCTGTACAGTGCAAAGACATGTACAACGATCGGTTCTACCGATTCCTCGACCAGGACGGCAACATTGTCGCCATGAATTACCTCTGTCTGGGTATCTGCATAGCTTTCCGCCTGCTCCTCTGGGCCATTTTCGGATGGAAAGTCGCCCTGGCCAATGCCATCGGCTCACTGGCCATTTTCGGCGTTCCGCTGATGCTCAATGTCGTCTGTCATATCCCCCGTCTGGGCTATAAAAACTTCGCCACCGAAGATGATGGCGTCAATGTATGGTGGGTCGGCATCCTCGCTCTGGGCGAAGGCTGGCACAACAACCACCACGCCTATCCGGGAGCAGCCCGCAACGGCATGAGACTGCATGAGATCGATGTCTCCTTCATGACCATTCGCTTCCTGAAAGCAATCGGACTGATCCGCTGGTTGAACCCGGGTCCCAAAATGGAAGAGAAGCGTCCTCTCAGAGTCAGCAGCCTGACTGCCTCGAGCTTCGCCCACCGGCGTCACAAAGTCCTGCGCAGACGCAAACTGAAAGCCCTGGCTCGCTCGGAAGCCTGATCAGCACCAGCTCTCGGCATTAGCCTTTAAAAGAGCGCAGCCGTCGCCGTCAAAAGCCGACAGGGACGCCTGGAGAGGCTCGCCCGAAGGCATGCTCTTGAGACCACCCAGGCAACGGGCCAGGTCGAAAAGCCGGCGTCCCTCGGCCAAGCTCGATCCGGCCAGGAGCTCCGCCAGCCCCCGGGGAACCTGAAAATGATGGTAGTCGATGGGGGTGGTCCAGTCGCCTCCCCAGATCGAGAAACCGAGCTCATCCAAAATCGGTGCTATCTTCTCCACCATGCCCGGGCGCTGCAGCCGCCGGTTCATGTATCGCCAACCGGCGGAGGGAAAAATCCTGGCCTTCCCGGCCGGCTCGTCGAAAACCACGAAAGGGTTGTAGAGCGGATTGATATCGATGGCCACACCGTAAGCATTCAGAGAGAGAGTTGAGCTGCCTTCCACATGTCTGCAATTGAAGGAAGAGGAATTGTTATCAGCCATGGATGCATCATCGCTGCCACCATAATGATGCAGACCCCGCACCGAAGCCAGCGGAAACTCCAGGGACCTCAGTCTCTCGAATAGAGCCGCCACGGCTTCGGCAATGACATCCATGACAATTATTTCGCCGTCATCATGAACCAGTCCGTCGAAATCGACATAGGTCACAGGCACCCGGGCAAGACGCTCGATGGGCAGAGGAGCGCCTTCCTGCCAGACACCTGTAGCGACCATGCTGGTCTTGAGTTCATCGCCGAGAGGAAAGTCCATGCCGTAAGTATAAACCTGCTTCAAATTGGCGGGATAATGTGTCAGACTCAGATTCCCTGTATAAGACTGAGATGAGATGAGAATCGGTTTTTTCGTCAACGACGTTCAGAAAGAGCTGCCGCACTACACCACTAATGGTCTCGCCCTGGCCGCCCTGGGCAGGGATCACGAAGCCTGGGTGATGGGGGTGGACGATCTTATCTATGACGAAGACGACAAAGTGAGAGCCGTCGCCAGGCATGTTCCGAAGAAGAAATACAAGTCGAGCGAGTCTTATCTGAAAGATTTGAAGAGCAAACAGGCTCGTGTAGAAGAAATCACCCTGGACGATCTCGACGTGCTCTTCCTCCGCTTCGATCCTGCCCGCGAGCCGGAAAGCAGGCACTGGGCGCGGCGAGTCGGAATCGATTTCGGACGGGCGGCGATGCGCAACGGCGTCCTGGTGCTCAACGATCCCAATGGTCTCTCCCATGCTCGAAACAAGATGTATTTCCAGCTCTTCCCGCAAGACGTGAGACCGAAAACGATCATCACCCGCAACCGCGAGCACATCAAAGCCTTCGCCAGCAAACGGAAAGGCTTCATCATCCTCAAGCCCCTCCAGGGTTTCGGTGGAAAAGGAATATTCAAGGTAAGAGGCACCGAGACCTCGAACCTCAATCAGATCATCGATGCCCTGAGCGACGGTGGTTATATCATCGCTCAGGAGTATCTCGAGGAAGCCAGCAAAGGTGACACCAGGCTGTTTCTGGTGAACGGTCAGCCCCTGCACTTCAAAGGCAAATACGCCGCGTTCCGCCGCATCATCACCGCCGAGCACGGCATGCCGCCCACCGCCTCTTTCGAGCGCGCCGAGCTCACCGACGAGATTCTCGAGATCGCCGAGGTAGTGCGGCCGAAACTCGTCCGGGACGGTATCTTTTTTGCCAGGCTGGATATAGTCGGCAACAAGCTCATGGAGATCAATGTTTTCACCGCCGGCGGCCTCGATCTGGCCCAGAACTTCGAAGGACCTAATTTCTGTCAGGCAATAGTGGGCGCCCTGGAGCGCAAGATCGAATACGTCAAATATTCCCGCCGCAGTTTCAACAACCTCGAGATGGCTACTATGTAGATTTCGTCAGCCTTTCTGTCTCCAGTTGGGCGGCTTGATGATCCTTTTCTGGCACCTGTAGCAATACCAGCAGAAATGCGGCTCGAATGCCCCGGCGAATCCTCCCGTATGACGGCAGAACCCTATGGGACCTAATCGTCTCAGAGTCAGGGTCTCTTTCGGCGACTGCTCGTAGCTCTTATACGTATAGACGACCTCGTCGGCATTTCCGCACTGCGGACAACTGGGTTGATTGTTATATATGTACGAGTAGAGGATCCAGCTCAGAAGAGCCGCGGCCAGTACCGCTATCAAATGCGGTCGATAAGGTTTGAGCTTTTTCCAGTCGAGCTTGCTCATTGAATGCTCCCGGCAGTTCGTCTCAGACCGGCACATAAGCCCTGTCGCCGAACCGCTCCCGGAGGACGTTCCGCAGGGCCATGTCCCATTCGTAGCGGCTGGCCAGACAGGGACCACCCTGCCTCGCCAGGTGGGTCACGGTCATGAAATATTCATCGGCATAAATCTGATCGAAAGGGCTCATGATTGTGGTCATCTGGGTTATGGCGTTCATGAAGCTGCCCACTCTCCTGACCGCATCAAGATCCCTCTTGCGGGCCAGACTGTAGATGATCCAGCTTATCACTTCGGGAGCCCCTGTTTCGAGAAGGGTCTTTAATAGCTCGTTGCCCTCGCTCTCGCTGGCGTTCTCCACGAACTGGCAGGCGATCAAGCCGGCAAGACTGACATAACCGCAGGAAAAGGCCATGAGCAGGAGTTTTCTGACGAAATTTCGATCCCGCATTCCCAGCATAGCCAGCGAAAACTCACCGGCTTCCACTTCTTCGTCCCGCTCGTAGAGATAGTCGAAGTACTCGATAATCGAGCCCAGACTGCCATGTTTGAGCACCAGGGACTTGAGTGTCACCAGAGTCTTGCCATAGCAATTCTGGTGCGCCCAGCGCATCAGATCTATGGGCTCGAACCTGGTCGAGAAGCTCTCATCCGAAAAGCAGGTCTCGAGACAGGTGGATATGAACTGGCTGTCGTTCTCCTCCAGCCGGGCAAGCAGATCTTTGAGATCCTCGCTGTCCTCGACCTTTTCGAGTTGCCAGCGCATCTGCAGGAAAAGCAGCGAATCGGTGGACATGGACGAATCAGCCAGGTCAATCCCGGCAGCAGCGAACAAACCGGACAGGCTCTTGCCGTCCGGCTCATCCTCGCTATGTTCCTTGGCCTGGATCAGGGCACAGATATCCACGGACCGGTAGAAACAATCCCAGGCCCGGCGATGCTCGCCACTTTCGAAATAGAAGTTGCAGGCGTCGATATAGACACGCACAGCGCGCTTGTCCAGCTCCACCGAGGTCCTGTCCTTGATAGTC
>JAGQHH010000461.1 GCA_020431945.1 Cyanobacteria bacterium HKST-UBA02
TCAAAGAATTCGTCGCCAATCTCAAAGCCTCCGACTTTACCCTGAGAGAGGAGCCGCCTCTTCTCACCGACCCGGATACGAGCGAAGAGAGCGACCTCTAATTCATCCGAGGACCAATTCATCCGAGGGCCAATTCATCCCAGGGCCAATTCATCCGAGGGAATGATCAGGTTAGATATTCGGGTGGACGCCAGTCTTTCTTCCTGGAGTTATGCTTCCATTGAGCAGCCAGGAGAAATGAATGTGAACGCCACCGATACTCCGGATACGAAAAGCAAAAAGGGAGCCTGGTCCATGGACCGGCAGGTTCGGATGTTCGCCGGCACCTTGATCCTGATCGGGCTTGCCCTGGGATTCAGCCTCAATCTGAGCTGGGTCTGCCTGTCTGCCTTCGTGGCCATCGGCATGATCGTGTCGGCTCTGACCGATGCCTGCGCCATGGCAGCCTTTCTGAGCAAGATGCCCTGGAATCGTCAGGGTTAGTCTTCTGATTTAGAAGACCGGATCACGATAACCGAGCAAGGCGCGTGCATGGCCACCGACTGCGAAACGCTGCCGAGAATGAGCTTGGAAAAGCCCTGCCGTCCATGGGAGCCCATGATGATAAGGTCAGCAGGCCAGGTTCTGGCAATATCGACTATTTCATCAGCCGGATAGCCGTCGCAGACCTCGAAGGAGACGTTGTCCCGCCCGAATTTCTCCACCAGAGCTTTGCCCATGTCGGGCAATTCTTTTCCGGCTCTTTTGATGCTTTTCTCTCGCTCGGTCATGAGAGCTGCTGCAGTGGAGCTGCTCATCTCGAGACCTTGATAATAATATGTCACCGGCTCGATGGCGGTGACCACCTTGCAGGATATATTGGAGTCAGCGGAAAGCTGGCTGGCGGCCAGGTCGAGAGCCGCCCTGGCCGACCTGGAGAAGTCTACCGGGATAAGCACTTTCAGTCGCTCTTTTCGGTTTGTTTTACGGACAATTTCGACCGGGCAGGCAGCATGCTGGAGCACTTTATTGGAGACGCTTCCCATGACGAATCTGGTGATGGCGTTCTTCCCGTGGGAGCCCACAACAATGAGGTCGCAGCCGCGCCCCCGGGCGCAATCGAGGATGGTCGAGGCGGTATCGCCCACCAGGACCTCTTTGGACACCTGGCTCTCCGGGTGCCTTTTCGATACAGCCCGGGCGAAATTGTTGATCATGTCTCCGGCGGCTTTTCTGAGCTCCTTGTATTCGAGCTTGTGATGGATGCCGTAGTCTTCGTAGGTCTCGATAATCGATGGTTTCGTGTATTCAGGGATGACCGTCACCACATGATAGGAAGGCGCTCCCGACCAGGGGCTGTTGAGGATCGACTCCAGAACGACGCTGGTGAATTCACTGTCGTCTACGGCAACCAGAACGCTTTTCATATGATCCTCCGAGCCTCTCTCAGGCCAGTCCAATCACATAGTGGCATAGCAGATCCGGCGTGACCTCAGCCCATCGAATGAGTTTTTCGCCAGGCTCAGTTTGTCGAGTGAAGCAGGATGACAAGATAGTAGAAATTAGGAGCGCTTAGAATAATGCTGTCGGATCGGTCCAGCAGTCCGCCGTGTCCCGGGATCAGCGTACTCGAGTCTTTCTGGTTCATATCCCGTTTGATCACCGATACGATCAGGTCCCCAAAGGGAGCCGCCAGGCTGATCACCAGACCGGCAAGGAGAGCCTGCGCCGGAGAGAATTCGGGGAAGGCAGCGTTGTATGCCGAAGCGGTGAGCAGGGAGCAGAATATTCCCCCGACAAAGCCCTCCACTGTCTTGCGCGGGCTGATTTCGCTCAGGAGCTTGTGCTTGCCGAGAAGGCGCCCGAATACATAAGCGCCTATATCATTTGCCACCACCACCAGAAAGAGGAAAGTAGTGAGCTCGAGCCCTTGCTCCAGATTCCTGATCAATATGCTGTGAGCCAGGAACCAGCCGAAATAGAGGATTGCGAAAATCGTCGCCAGCTCTTTCCAGACCATGCCCTGATAGGAGCGAAGAACAATGGGGGTGATCAGGTTGATCATGATGACCGGGGCGATGACGGCATAGAACGGGTGCACGCCCTGGAGCCCGTGAAGAATGCCCAGGGCGGGCCCGGGAGCCAGAGGCGGGATAAGAGGGGGCTCGGCAGCGGCAGCCAGCACCACCAGGGCCACCGAGATGATGGCTGTGAGCCTGTAAGGCTTATAGCTCCAGACATCGACCATGGTCAGGAATTCTCTGACACAGATCAGAGCGGCGAGAAAAACGAAGGCAGCGAAGATGTCGCCACCGGTGTAGACGGTGATCAGGCAGCCGAAGGAGAGGACGATGGCGCTGAGATAGCGTTGTCTTAGATTAGTGTCCTTTTCTCTCGTGTGTTTCTCGGACAGGACAATGATCAGTCCGGCAACGATGAAAAGAATGGCTATGGCAATCAGGAAATTCCGATCCATATCCCCAGGCTCGTCTATTTGTCTTTCGAGGCATAGACCTTGGGATGCTCACCGGTGACAACCCCGACGAGGAACATCACCAGACCTCCCCAGAGGGCAGGCAGCCAGCCGTGGATGGTCAGATAGCCGGGCAGCAGCCCGGCAAGCATCTTGAGGGCCAGGACCGGTAGAAGAAAGAAGCCCATGATCCAGATAGGGACGATGAAAAGAAGCGCCAGCCCGAAAGTCGAGATGGTGAGCAGAGTGGATACGAAGACTGCTGCCACTTCGACCAGCCAGATGATGATGGTGAAGAAGGCCGCCGCGCCGATAGCGTGCAGGAAGTTGCCGTGAAAGCTGATACCCGGCAGCATGGGCAGCACTATATCCAGTGCAAATGCCATGACCAGTAATCGCAGGAGAAATCTTTTCATACCGAATAAAGTAGCATACAGGAGCGGTTACTTGCTGGTGTCCCTGGACTTGCCCCGCCCGCCGGACTTTCTGGATGAGCCTTTCTCTGTGAGTGGAATCGAGCGGGTGGGCTTTTTGAGGATCTCGGCAAGTGTCGTGGCGGCGAAGGCTTTCTCCACCTGGTTGGCAGCATCGTCCAGGCGCTTGTGAAGGGCACAGAGGTGGCTGCCATGGGTGGGCAGATCGAGAGGGCAGCTCTCGATCCTCTTAACCGGGTCCACGGCATTGACCACCTCCAGGATCGATATGCGGGCAGGGGACCGGCTCAGCACGAAGCCCCCACCTATTCCCCGCCGGGATTTTACGAGACCGGCTCGACCGAGAGATTGCATCACTTTAGACAGATATCCGGCGGGAACCATGGTGGTCTCGGCTATCTGCTCGTTGGTCTGAGGCTCGGGCTCGTTCATTGCCAGAAAGACCATGGCTCTCAGGGCATATTCGGCGGTCTGCGAAATCATCTCGGAGGCTCCCGATAAAAAGGATAAGAGGAGGTTTTTATCCTCTTTGTTTAATAGTTTAATACGTCCGGGGGATGATGTGATTTCTGTCCTGTTATTCTTAAATTGGATAAAAAGGTCCAGATATCTGTAAGGAGGTGCCAGGTAATGCAAGTCACAAGACAAACTACCGTCCAGGATGCCATTCATATGAGTGAAGAGGCTGCTGCAATCTTCGAGAAGCATGGAGTCTGCGTCGAGTACGAATGTCCCGAAGCGATTCTCGATTTTCCCATCGAGGACTGTCAGGATATGTGCCATATCGATGACGTCGACGCCCTGGTAGAAGATCTCAACAAGCTATTCGACAACTGAGGAGGCGATGCCATGTCCTGGCGATGGAAAGCGGCGGTCCTGGTAGTCTTGATAGCGGGCTTCTCTGTCCTGCTTTTCATGGGGCATGGTGCCACCACCCAGGCGCCGCCTATTCCTGAAAAAATTCTGTCCGGCGAGGGCAGCACCGTTGCCACCGGTGCCGACATCATCGCCGGACAGTCTGTCTTTCAGAAGTACGGGCTGATGGATGTTGGCTCGATCTTCGGGCATGGTGCTTATACCGGGCCCGATTTCACCGCCGATTATCTCCATCGCCAGGCTGAGTTTATTCTGGATGATACGTCCCGGACCAGATATGGGAAAAGTTTTTCCGGTCTTGCCGAAGTCGAGAAGGACGCTCTCAAAGCCGAGCTCGCTCGCTCCATACATACCAACAGATACGATCCGGCTGCCGGAACGCTCACTCTCAGCGACGGTCAGGTGAAAGCTTTAGAAGCACTGGTGGGCCATTATCGGGATTTCTTCGCGGATGCCAGAGAGCTACCGCTTCCGGCCGGCTATATAAAGTCCGAAAGGGAGATAAAAGATCTCACTACTTTCTTTTTCTGGTCGTCCTGGGCCGCATCTACATACAGACCGGGCAAAGAGTACACCTATACCAACAACTGGCCCTACGAAGAGCTGGTAGGGAACCGTCCCCATGTGGAGGTATTTCTATGGAGCGCCCTGAGCCTGATCATGCTTGTGGGCGGTATCGGCTTCGCTCAATTCCTTCTCGGGCTTGATCCCCGCCTTGGCTGGGACGCCGGTGATGCAAGCGAGTCCCTGGCGGACAATGTTACCGACTTCGCGCCCACTCCAGGGCAGAAAGCAGTCTATCCATTTCTGGTAGTGGTGGTTCTTCTCTTCCTTTTCCAGACGGCTTTCGGCGTGGTGTGTGCGCATTATATGGTCGAGACGGCAGGCTTCTATGGATTCGACATAAGGAGCATCCTTCCGTACAGCATCACCAGGAGCTGGCACCTGCAGCTCTCGATTTTCTGGATCGCAACAGCCTGGC
>JAGQHH010000462.1 GCA_020431945.1 Cyanobacteria bacterium HKST-UBA02
CAGAAATACTTGCCGCCGAACTGGGCGCCGATCCCCAGCTTGCGAGTCATCTCGAAGATCTCTTTCTCGAGTTCCAGATCGCGGAAAGCAGCTCCGGACTTATCGCCTTTCGTAGGCAGGTTGTCGAGATAATGACAGCTTGCCAGCTTCACTGTTTTGAGAGTGAGCTCGGCGGAGAGTCCGCCAATCACCACGGCCAGGTGATAAGGAGGACAAGCCGATGTGCCGAGGCCACCGATCTTTTGAGTGAGCAATTTGATCAGGGCATCATGATTGAGGACCGATTTGGTCTCCTGGAGCAGATAAGTCTTGTTGGCGGAGCCTCCTCCTTTGGCGATGAAAAGAAACTCGTACTCATCGCCAGGCTCGGAATAAATCTCGATCTGAGCAGGAAGATTGCTGCCGGTATTGGCTTCTTCGTACATGGAAAGCGGTGCCATCTGGCTGTAACGCAGATTGCACTCGTTATAGGTCTTGCGAACTCCTTCGCTGAGCATCGACCCGTCATCGGCACTGGTGAAAACGTTCTCCCCCTTGTGCGCAACGACGATGGCGGTACCGGTATCCTGGCACATAGGCAGGGTTCCCCCGGCAGCGATGCTGGCGTTTTTCAAGAGCTCCATAGCGACGAATCGATCGTTATCCGATGCCTCGGGATCATCGAGGATACCCCGCAGCTTCTCCAGATGGCTGGTTCTCAGAAGGTGAGCGATATCGGTAAAAGCAGCTTTCGCCAGGACGGTGAGGGCCTCGGGCTCGATCTTGAGGATCTTGCGCCCGCCGATAGTCTCCTCTTTGACGAAATCTCCGGTCAGATGCCTGTATTCGGTCTTATCCTCACCCAGATGAAAAAGGCTTGCAGCACTGTGAGACATAGTAATACCCTCGCGAAGTCTCTTGGCAGTCAAGAGAGCCACTGTCGGCTGCGGTCCCGAGCCGCATCCCGCCATAGTTTAGCAGACCGCTCACTATATTTTGCTTAGCCTGAGAGTGAGCAATCGGGGTGGGCGCCCGGCGTCCTCCTCGTGCCACCACTCGCGCAATGAAAGGAGCGAGAAGCCGGCATCGCGAGCCCTGTCAAGGAACTCACTGACATTGTGGGTGAAAGCATCCACTTTCACGGCGCCCTCTTCCGAATCAGGGGTGGAACGCTTGAAATTCGCCTGAGAGCCCAGATACTGCCTGAAAGGATGAAGCTCGCTGATCAGGAAATTGCCTCCGGGAACAAGCACCCGGTGAGCCTCGGCGAAGATCGGCGCGAGGTCGCTGATATGCTCGAGAACAAGATTGGTGACCACGAAATCGAACTGTCCGCTATCAAGGGGCCAACTCCGGGTGATATCGGCTTCAAAAAAGCTGACATTGTCCGAAGTCACTTTCTTACGAGCCTTCTCAATCATTGCTGCTGAAAAATCGAGGGCTGTGACCCGCTCCGAAAGCGAGGCTAAAAGGAGCGTATTCTTGCCAGTGCCACAGCCGAGCTCGAGGGTATGGCCTAATTGGCTGGACGAGAGCAGCTCTTTCATGGCAAGACCGTCGAGGTCCCGGGTCTTGTTCCGGTCCTCGTCATAGGAAGACGCCCATTCGTCATAAGTGGCGGCGATGGTCATAAGGCTCAATTCTATCGGCAATGAGGTACAATGTGCTCTTTACAAATTCCGATCCGGTCCCGGTCTATGAAAAAACTAAGAACTATCGTATCCGGTCTCACAGCTCTTGCAGCAGCAACTACTGCCTGCCTGGCGCATCCCCACCATCAGCATTATCATTCTGATACCAGTGGCGATGCTCACCAGCACGGTGACGGAAGCGATAGCGATAAGAAGCTGATTTCCTACAGACCGTCGGCGAATCTTCCGGACAGCCTGGTGAAAATCTCGGTACAGGGCGGCTATCGCTACATCCAGTCGAACGGGATCCCGGACCACCCCGTAGGGACCTTTCCGAATGCTCACAACCCCAATGCCATACAGTCCGTCAAGCACAGCTACAGAGTGCCGGTCAATCCCAAGATCGTCTATCCGGAAGGCAAGTTCTTTCCAGTTCTAGTGG
>JAGQHH010000463.1 GCA_020431945.1 Cyanobacteria bacterium HKST-UBA02
TCGAAGAGATCATGCTCGACATCATGTACGAAGTGCCCTCCAGAGACGACATCAAGGTCTGCGAGATCACCAAAGAGCTCGTGGAAAAACGTTCTACGGCAGAGCTTCTCGAGATGCCCAAGCCGAAGATCAAAGGCGAGAAGGCCTCTTGATCGGGCATTGCCAGAGGCAAAGCGATAAGCACCTATAACCGATGCAAGTGGCGGACATCAGCACGACCATATTCCCGTTAATCCCGTTGCGAGACGTAGTGGTCTTTCCGCACATGGTAACGCCGCTTTTCGTCAGCCGTCCCAAGTCCATCGCTGCCCTCGAGCAGGCTCTCCTGCGCGATGACCGGCTGGTCGTTCTGGTGGCGCAGAAAGACGGCGAATGCGAGGAGCCGGGTTCGGACGACATATTCGACACCGGCACTCTGGCCGAGGTCATGCAGATGCTGAAACTGCCTGACGGTACGGTCAAGGTCCTGGTCGAGGGCTCCTGCCGGGTCTCCCTTGTGGAGCTCACCGACGACCCCAGCTGTTTCACTGCCCGGGTCGCGGAGCATCCCGAAATCGATATCGACGATTCGGAGACGAAGACTCTGATTCGGGTCGCGGTGGAGAAGTTCGAGCAATACGTCAAGACCACCAAGAAAATCAATCCAGAGAGCCTCCTGGCGGTCTCTGGTATCGGTCAACCAGGCAGGCTGGCGGATATCATCGCTACTTATCTGGGACTTTCTGTGGACGAGAGACAGAAGTGTCTGGAGGTCACCGACAGCAAGGAGCGGCTCGAATTCATCAGCCAGCTTCTTTCCCGGGAGCTGGAATTCGCCGAGCTCGAGCAGCAGATCCACGACAAGGTGCGCTTCAATCTGGAGAAAACCCAGAGGGAGTACTATCTTCGCGAGAAGATGCGGATCATCCAGGACGAGCTCGATGCCGAAGGCGAGTCAGGCGGCGAGATCGCCGAGTATCGCTCCAAGATAGCCAAATGCAAGATCAAAGGAGCGGCGCTGGAGAAAGCCAACAAAGAGCTTTCCCGCCTGGAGAAGATGATGCCTCAGAGCGCCGAAGCGGCGGTGATCCGGACTTATCTGGACACCCTGGTGAGCCTGCCCTGGGCGAAGCGGAGCAAAGAGATTATCGACCTCGATCGTGCCGATAAAATCCTCGACGAGGATCACTATGGGCTCGACAAAGTGAAAGAGCGGATTCTCGAGTATCTCGCCGTACGCAAGCTCTCCAAGCAGCAGCAGGGAACCATACTCTGTCTGGTCGGTCCTCCCGGTGTCGGTAAAACGAGCCTGGCCAAGTCCATAGCCCGCGCCATGAACCGCAAGTTCGCCCGTATCTCCCTTGGTGGAGTCAACGACGAGAGCGAGATTCGCGGGCACCGACGCACTTATATAGGTGCCATGCCCGGCCGCATTATTCAAGCGATCAAACATTCCGGAACCAAAAATCCGGTGATCCTCCTCGATGAGATCGAGAAGATGACCCGCAGCTATATGGGCGATCCCACCGCTGCCATGCTCGAGGTCCTGGACCCCGATCAGAACGAGAATTTCACCGATCACTATCTGGATGCGCCATTCAGCCTCCAGGAGATTGTTTTCATCGGTACCGCCAATGCCCTGGATAATGTGCCCCGGCCCCTGGCTGACCGTCTCGAGGTGATCAGGCTCTCGGGCTACACCGAGGAGGAAAAAGTCTCCATCGCCGAGCTGCATATCATCCCCAAGACCCTGGAAAAGCACGGTCTCTCGGACAAGCAGCTCAAACTTCCGGCCCCTACTATTCGCAAGATTATTCAGGAATACACCCGTGAGTCGGGTGTCCGCAATCTCGAGCGCTCTATCGCCAGCATCTGCCGGAAAGTCGCTACCAAGATCGTGGGTGGCAGCGTCACCAGTGTGAAAGTGCAACCGAATATGGTGAACACTTATCTTGGTCCCGCCAAGATCGTGCGCGAAAAGGAATCCAAGAATCCCCAGGTTGGCGTCGTTACAGGGCTGGCCTGGACCGAAACCGGGGGCGAGACCCTGCAGGTCGAAGTCAACACCATGCCCGGCAAAGGCAACCTGCAACTGACCGGACAGCTTGGTGACGTGATGAAAGAGTCGGCCCAGGCGGCTTTCAGCTATATCAGGAGCCATGCCCAGGCCCTCGATATCAACCCTTCTTTCAAAGACGAGCTCGATGTGCACATCCATATTCCGGAAGGTGCCATTCCCAAGGACGGGCCCTCAGCCGGTATAGCCCTGTGCACCGCCCTCATCTCCGCCATCAGCAAACGTCCGGCTCTGGGCAATGTCGCCATGACCGGCGAGATCACCCTGAGGGGGCGGATACTTCCCATCGGCGGGCTGAAAGAAAAAGTGCTGGCAGCCCTTCGGGCCGGAATCAAGACCGTGCTTTTCCCGCAGGGCAACGAGAAAGACCTGCAAGAAATTCCTGGCTATGTCAAAGAAAAAGTCGAGCTGGTGCCGGTATCCAGCCTCGATGAGGTTTATCCTCTGGTCTTCAAAGGCGGCATCAAGACAGGCCCGCCCAAGCGGCATGCCACCTCTGCTTCTCGCCCGGCCAAGCGGGGCTCGCGCAAGCGCTAGAGCACCATTGATAGTGTCTTATTCGGCGGTGCTGTCGTAGCCGGGCAATGACGGAATCTCGATCCTGGATGGATCTTTTTTCTCGTTCGAATCCGGGAAGTCCGGTGCCAGAATTCCTCTCAGTCTTCGCATCGTATCTTCATTCTGTCTGGCGATTTCCCTGTCCAGCCAGCTCTGCCCGATGTCCATGCTCTGCGCGCCTGGCGCGAAGGGATCATCCTTGAGTCTTTTCTCCTCTGCTCGCTTTAGAAGCTCGTCGCCCTGGGTCTTCCATTCCTTGAGAGGCTCTCGTTCCTCCGGCGTGCCGTCACCCACTCTGCCATGGTCGACCCCGTTCGAGGCTTTCGGCGCCGCGTGGCGCGGATTGATATATTCGGCGATCTTGTCGACAAGCAAGCTGAATCCGCTGCTGCCACCTCTTTGATCCTCGACATTGGCTGATTCGCGATCTGAGGCGTCGTATCGCATGGACTATGCCTCGGCGGTCTCGAGCCAGGGCATACTGATGGCAGGCAGCCTGGAGCTGGTCGATTTCACCAGAGGCGGCGGCGCAAATGTCTCTCCGCCTTCTCTCATTCTTCTTCTGGCTTTCTCTTCCGGGGTGGCGGAGAGCTCCTTCAGTCTCTTGAGGAGATCGTCGCTGTCATCTGCGACAGCGCCCCTGTCGAATATGTTGTTTTTCATGGTAAAAGGGACTCTCTAGTAAGTTGCAGATTCAATGTAGCAAGCACGTATGACCGCTACGTGACCTGATTGCAAACTCCTCAGTGCTTCATATGTCTGGGCGGAAATTGAGCCTTGGGTCTCGGGAATGAGGGTGTCGGGTTCATGCGGGCGCGCTCCTGAATGAGCTTCCAGTTGAAGCCTTTGCCCGGGTGAGGCATCTCTGTGCCTGTCTGGTTTTCGGCGCCGGTGGGCATTCCTTCGCGTTCCAGGCGGGGCGGCATCATCTGCTGCGGGTTCTGCTGCTCGAGCTTACGGAGCTCGGGGTTGAGTCCCGGCACGACATGACGGAGATTGGTCTCGGCTTTGCCGTCCTGCTGCAATTTCCTGAGTAGCTCGGCGGTACTGCTGTCCAGGGCTTCGATACCGGTCTTGCGGCTGGCATGATTATGGAGCCCGGGATGGGGCATACGCTCGAAGCCTTTGACGCTTTCTTCGATGGGCAGGCGGTCCAGTATCTTGCCGCCATGTCTGTCGCCTTGCGTTCCTCTGATAGCTCCGTCGCCCATGACCTTGTCCTCTCAGCAGCCTACTCTTGCAATTTAGCAAGCCTGAATGACCGCATCGTGACGGCTCCGGGAACAGTCAAGATCTCATGTCAAGAAATAGATTGCCGCAAGAATACTAAAGGTCGGAGGGCTTTTATATATAAGTTGATATGATCCCGGAGGATTGCCGGATACGGGTGCTCTTTTCAAGCGCGTCGCGCCCGTACGGGAGCAGGAATTCGCGCAGGTAAAGGAGCCATTTATGACAACGGCGAAAACCATGGGAAAAAACAAGGAATACATCGAACGGGACAGCAAGTGTGTAAACCCTGTATTGTCAAGACTCTTGCCCATTGTCGCCGAGCGCGGTCAGGGCTCTTATATCTACGACCTGGACGGTGAGAAATATCTCGACCTCACCACCGGTATCGCCGTCACCAATGTCGGCCACTGCCACCCCAAAGTCGTCGAGGCCATCAAGAATCAAGCCGAGAAGCTGATTCACACATCGGTCACCACTTATAACAAGATCTATATCGAGCTCTGCGAAAAACTCGCTGAAATCGCCCCGGGCAATCTCGACTCGGTGATGCTCGCCAACTCCGGCGCCGAATGTGTCGAAGGCGCCATCAAGCTTGCTCGCTTCTACACCGGTAGACCGGCGGTGATCAATTTCCTCGGGAGCTTCCACGGCCGCACCCATATGTGCATGGCTCTCACCACCTCCAAGCTCTATTATCGCGACATGCAAGAGCCTCTCCCGCCGTCCATCTTCACGGCGCCTTTCCCCTATGTCTATCGCTCCGCCACCCCCGAAGACGAAAAGAAAGTCCTCGATCATACTTTCGAGCAGATCGAGCGAATCTTCCACCACTTCGTCAATCCCAAGCAGGTGGCTGCTTTCATCGTCGAGCCCATCCTCGGAGAAGGTGGCTATGTGATACCGCCGGACGGTTTTCTCAAGCGCCTGCGCAAAGTCGCTGACGAGCACGGCATCCTCCTGATCATCGATGAAGTGCAGACCGGCTTCGCCCGCACCGGCAAGATGTTCGCCTGCGAGCACGAAGGCGTGGTGCCGGACATCATGACCGTCGCCAAAGGCATCGCAGCCGGCATGCCGATCTCGGCATTCATCGCCAAGAAAGAAATCACCAAGGACTGGCCCAAAGGCCGTCATGGCACCACTTACGGGGGCAACCCCATCGCCTGCGCCGCTGCCCTTGCCAGCATCGGCGTGCTCCAGGAAGAGAAGCTCGCCGAGCGTGCTCAAAAGATGGGCGACATGTTCGTCAAGCGTCTCAAAGAGTTCGCCAGAGGCAAGAGCCACATCGGCGAGATCCGCGGCCGCGGCTTGATGATCGGTATCGAGTTCAATGAGAAAGACGGCAAGCCCAGCAAAGATTGGGCCGACAAAGTGGCCAAACGCTGCTTCGAGAACAAGATGCTCGTTCTCACCTGCGGTCAGGACGGCCAGGTTATCCGCCTGATTCCGCCCCTCAACATCTCCGATGCTGAAGCGGAAGAAGCGCTATCCATCCTCGAAAAAGCAATGACTGACAATTAAACAGGGAGAGGTCACAATGACGAAGACTCTAGAGAAAACCAAGGCCGGCCAGAAGGAATTCCACAACCTGATCGACGGCAAATGGGTGAAGTCGGAGACCGGCAAGACCTTCGAGTCGATCAACCCGGCCAATAACGAAGAAGTGATCGGCAGCTTCGCCCTGTCGAGCCCCAGCGATGTCAAAAAAGCAGTGGATGCTGCCGACCGCGCTTTCCACGGCTGGAAGCACACCCCGGCTCCCGAGCGTGCCGAGATCATCCTGAAAGCGGCTTATCTGCTGGAATCCAAGAAAGAAGAGCTTGCCCGCGACATGACCCGGGAAATGGGCAAAGTCCTCAAAGAAGCCCGGGGCGACGTCCAGGAAGCTATCGACATGGCCAAATACGCGGCTGGTGAAGGCCGCCGTCTTTTCGGTCAGACCGTTCCTTCCGAGATGCGCAACAAGTTCGCCATGTCCATCCGCCAGCCTCTGGGCGTGGTGGGTGTGATCACTCCCTGGAACTTCCCGGTGGCGATCCCGAGCTGGAAAATGCTCCCCGCCCTGGTTGCCGGTAACACCATCGTCTTCAAACCTGCCACCGATACGCCTTATCTGGCCATGCGCTTCGTCGAGATCCTCCAGGAAGCCGGACTGCCACCGGGCGTGGTTAACTTCGTCACCGGCTCCGGCGGTGAAGTCGGCATGCCCCTGGTGGAAGACCCGCGTGTCAAAGCAATCTCCATCACCGGCAGCTCATTCACCGGACGCAAAGTCGCCGGTCGCTGCGGCGAGCTGATGAAGAAGATCTCCTGCGAGCTCGGCGGCAAGAACGCTATCTGCGTCATGGAAGACGCCAACCTCGATCTGGCTGTGGACGGCGCTCTCTGGGGAGCCTTCGGCACCACCGGTCAGCGTTGCACCGCCACCAGCCGGGTCATCCTCCACAAGAAAATCTACAAAGAGTTCGTGGAAAAATTCATCGCCCGGGTCGAGAAGCTCAAGGTCGGCAACGGTCTCGAAGCCGGAATCGACGTCGGTCCGGTGGTGAGCGCTTATCAGCTCAAGTCGGTTAATGACTATGTAAAGATCGGCAAGGATGAAGGCGCCAAGCTCCTGTTCGGCGGCAATATCCTCAGCGATGGCGCTCATGCCAAAGGCTTCTTCCACGAGCCCACGGTGTTCGGCGATGTGAAGCCGACCATGCGGATCGCTCAGGAAGAGATCTTCGGACCGGTGGTCGCCCTCATGCAAGTGGACAATTTCGATGAAGCCATCGAAGTCGCCAACGGCACCGAATTCGGTCTCTCGCTCTCCATGTACACCCAGGACGTCAACCGGGCTTTCAAAGCCATCGAGGACCTCGAGTCCGGTATCGTCTATATCAACGCTCCCACCATCGGCGCTGAGATCCAGCTTCCTTTCGGTGGCGTCAAGCAGACAGGCAACGGTCACCGGGAAGCCGGCACCACCGCCATCGATCAGTTCACCGAATGGAAGTCCGTCTATGTCGACTATTCGGGCACGCTCCAGCGCGCTCAAATAGACAACTACGGCGAGAACTCCTGAGGTAAGGAAAACGTCGGATACAGTGATTGGAAATTCGGAGTACAAAGAAAATGGATTTTGATTACACCCCTGAGCAGATTGCTATTCGGCGCCATATGCGCGAATTCGCCGAGCGCGAGATCGCGCCGAAAGCCCAGATGAACGATCGCAATTGCAAGTTCGACTGGGATATCGCCAAGAAGATCTTCGCCGAAGGCTTTCTCGGCTGCCCGATTCCCGAAGAGTATGGCGGTCTCGGACAGGACTATGTGGCTTACGGTTTGATGACCGAAGAGATCAACCGCGTATGCTCCTCCACCCGCACACTCTTCTCGGTGCAGACGTCTCTCGTGGCTCTCACCATCTTGAAGTGGGGTACCGAAGAGCAGAAGAAGCAGCTCCTGCCCAAGCTCTGTAACGGTGAATTCATCGGCTGCTACGGTCTCACCGAGCCGGAAGCCGGAAGCGATGCCGGTAACCAGCAGACCAAAGCTGTCAAAGACGGTAGCGACTTCATCCTCTCGGGACAGAAAGTCTGGATCTCCTGCGGCTCCATCGCCACCCACGCCCTGGTCTTCGCCCAGGCCGATCCTTCCAAGAAACACAAAGGCATCACCTGCTTCATCGTCGACACCAAGTCCAAGGGCTTCACCGCTCAGCCCATCCACGGCAAGCTCGGTCTGCGCGCTTCGGACACCTCCAGCCTCTTCCTCGATGAAGTGAGAGTGCCCAAAGAGAACATTCTCGGCGGCGAAGGCAATGGCTTCAAGGTAGCCATGTCGGCGCTGGACAACGGACGCTTCTCGGTGGCTGCCGGTGCTGTCGGTCTCGTGCAGGGCTGTATCGACGCCTGCACCAAGTACGCCATGGAAAGAGTGACTTTCGGCAAACCCATCGGCGAGCACCAGCAAGTGCAAGCCATGATCGCCGACATGGTCACCGACTGCGAAGCCGGCCGCCTTCTCTATCTGAGAGCCGCCCACCTGAAGAACAAAGGTGTGAGAAATACCCTCGAGACTTCTCTCGCCAAGCTCTTCTGCGGTGAAGCAGCCAATCGCGCCGGTCACAATGCCGTGCAGATCTTCGGCGGTTACGGCTACTCCGACGAGTATCCCGTGGAGCGCTATTTCAGAGACGCCAAAGTGCTCAATATCTACGAGGGCACTCGCGAGATCCAGAAAATGATCATCGCCCAGGACGCGCTCGGCATCCGTTACGCCAACGGCGAGCCCAGCGGCAGACCGACGGCGCTTGCTGCCGTCTAAGCAGGCAGACCACTGATGGCGCGCTCCTGATATCAGGAGCGCG
>JAGQHH010000464.1 GCA_020431945.1 Cyanobacteria bacterium HKST-UBA02
GTTTCATGGGTGAAATAGCGGGTTGGGGAGATTTGCAAGACAAAGTAAGACGCTTTTTGGTCAGGTCTTGTACGCAGCATGTTGCTGGTATTTCGTTCGACGACAGTGCAGAACCGTTACTGGATCCAATTAGAAAAGAGTTGGTTGGTGTGGTCCAACAGCTAGAGAAGGAGAGACACAACCACGGAGGTAAAAAGCCTTATCACACTATGATAGGCAGCTACTTTAGCGACATGGCAAACGTTTGGGTAGCCCTGAGGCGAGCTAGTGCAAAGGGGAGCACTGTTTGTTTTGTGGTTGGTGATTCGGCACCATACGGAATCTATGTGCCTGTGGATGAGTGGTTGGGAAAGTTAGCGGTCTCTGCTGGATTCAAGTCATACAGCTTTGAAAAGACTCGGGAGCGCAATACTAAATGGAAAAACCGGAAGCATCGAGTACCTCTTCATGAGGGCCGGTTGTGGATAAAGGGATAAGAGATGGCTGTTTCACCATCACACAAGTTTGGGCAGATCATTGGAGATGTTCTTGAGGCGGCAATTCTTCCCATGCTTTCAGCTTTTGCAAGCAAGCATGGGCTATACCTCGACAAAAAAGGTCCTCGGCGCGCCAGGACTGGAAACAAAGTTTCCTGGAAGGATTTGAATGGCAACACGCACGATCTGGATTTTGTTCTAGAGCGGCATGGTTCCGCAGATAGATTGGGGGCACCAGTGGCCTTCATCGAAGCCGCTTGGCGCAGATACACAAAGCATTCAAGAAACAAAGCCCAGGAGATTCAAGGGGCTGTAATGCCATTAGTGGAAACGTATGCGCGTGAGCGTCCATTCAAGGGAGCAATCATCGCCGGGGTTTTCACGGAGGGAGCGCTGACACAGCTTAGATCTTTGGGTTTCGTGGTTCTGTTTTTTCCGTATGACACGATTATCAGCGCTTTTAAGAAGGTAGGTATAGACGCGTTTTACGACGAATCGACCTCAGATGGAGACTTTGAAACAAAGCTCCAACGGTGGGAAAAGCTGACAACCAACGAGAAGCTGGAAGTGTCAAAGGGAATGATTGAACTGAATCAAGGAGAGGTAGCAAAGTTCGTAGAAGCCCTCAAAATCTCTGTTTCCAGAACCATAAAATCAGTTGGAATCAAGATTCTTCATGGAACAAGCTTTGAATGGCAAACGATCGAAGAGGCAATCACCTTTATAAATGCTTATGATGAGGGAAAAAACAGTTATCCATTCGTTCGATATGAAATTGAGATTGTATACAACAACGGCGACGTAATTGAGGCAGAGTTCGGTAGCAAGAAGGATGCGCTAGAATTTTTGGCAACATATGGACCACGAAAATAAGACTGAACAGAAACTACCAGAGCTGAAAAGAACCGGTGAATATTGGTTCTACGTCGTTCAACAGCTCAAGCATTTGGAAAGTTCTGAAGTCGGGAAGAGAACATGGTGGTGCATAGACTCGCGCAGCAAGCCGGGAGACATTGCTGTAATCTATCAATCGGCACCTACGAGAGCTGTGATCATGTTATTACAGGTCGTAGGGAAGCGGTTGAAGGACGAGTCTCTTTGCTCAATGTATGGAATGACTACTGCTACCGTAGAGGTGATTCATCGATTTGATCCACCGATTACGGCACGAGAATTGAAGGAGCATCCGCGAATCAAGGACGAAGGGTTTACTAGACGCAACTTTCAAGGAAAGTCGTTCCACGTGCATCAGCCCGAAGCTATGACCGAGTTTCTCAAGCGATGGATCGCGTTGGATTAGGAATGAATGTCGCAGAATAAAAATTATGTTTCAGTCGGCC
>JAGQHH010000465.1 GCA_020431945.1 Cyanobacteria bacterium HKST-UBA02
AGGCAGAGGTCTGCAAAACCTTTATTCCCCAGTTCGAATCTGGGTGCCGCCTAGTTTTTGATTGCCTGAGGCGATGTTTCGAGCTAAAATTGCATATTCATGGGCGGTTGGCGCAGTTGGTAGCGCATCACTTTGACATAGTGGGGGCCACTGGTTCGAGTCCAGTACCGCCCAGTTTCTTTTTCTCGAGCTGGTATCAGGTCCAGTGTCGGCGACAGGATGTTTCTGGAACTTCAACCGATATCGGTTGAAGTTTAGAGTTTTTAGACCCCCGCGAGGCAGGGTTTGAACTTTTTAGTTTCCTCGACCGTCTCACATAGATAGTCGAGGAGGCTTTTCTGATGTTGCCGTTTCTTGTTCGACAGGACGAATGCTCTATCGATGATCGCCGAACTCAGCTCGAGCGGAGCTGGCGATCGTTCAGGAAGCGGTTTCGTTCCGAAGAGCAATGTGTCGATGCGGTGTATGAAGAGCTCGAGAGCCGACTGATTTGTCCGGAATGCGGTGGTCGGCACTTCGACCGAGCATCTGGTGCCAGAAGCGCATTCTGCATGCGCTGCGGCAGTAAGGTCTGGATCACCTCTGGAACCTTTTTACACCGGAAGAAAGCACTGCGGGCCTGGCTTGCTGCCATCTGGTTGATGGAAAGCGGTGTGGGAGTGAGTGCCTGGTTTTTGCATCAGAAGCTGAAGATTGCATATTCGACTGCTCACGAAATTCTCCGAGCTCTTTCCAGTATTGTTGAAGCTCACAGGTGCGAATCTGCCCGGCATCTACCTTCCAGCCTCTTCCTAGATCTATTTAACAGGCGAAGCAGGGAGACTCCGGCCAGGGTTCATCCCCGCGAGGAGCAGAGCGAGGCAGAAGCGGAGGCTGAGAAAAAGTCCGGAGAGCTTGGAGCGGGTGCCATCAATTTTGATTCGAGCCTTGCGGTCTTGCCGGATCGTGATTTGGCTCCCGCTCCTGCTCCCGCCTCTGAGTACGAGAACTATCAGATTACTCCGACCGGTGACTCCAATCTTGATGCTGCTGAGCAGGCGGTTTTTGGTGCTCTGTGTCAGGGTCCGCTCTCAACTGATGCGCTTGCGGAGCGTCTTTCGATTCCGGCTGGTACTCTAATGGCTGCGATAACCATGCTAGAGCTGAAGGGCAACGCCAGGTGTGTCGGTAATCAACGCTACGAGGCCTGCAAGCCTGAGAGGTCCGAGAGCAGTCTTGAACAGGCGTATGAGAACCAGCTCTGGGATGGAGCCCTGGAGCTTGTTGAAGACATCCGGGAATTTATACGGTCCACATATATGGGTATCAG
The DNA here is from genome assembly GCA_020431945.1 of Cyanobacteria bacterium HKST-UBA02. Next base: position 1,310 of record JAGQHH010000465.1, read on the forward strand.
TCGCAAGTACCTGCAAAGCTACCTGGCCTCTCACTGGTGCTTCCGGGACAGAAAGAGGTGGGGTAGATCTTCGCTGTTGAGGGCATGCGTACGCTGGGACGCCGGGGGTAGGCGAACTGATGAAGCGGTGACACCACTTCTGGTGAAAGTGACAGTGTGATCGGGTTTTGTTATGATTTCTTCTGGATGGTTCTGGTAGGAAGCGTAAGGATGCCGTCAATTAGTGACTCATAGCGGAGCGAGTACTGTGCCTGAATCGAGATGCACCCGACGTTCGGTCTTGAAGATGGGGCTTTCCATGGCTGTTGTTGGCTTGCCCCGGCAGGTGGTGACTGGCGGTCTTTTCCGGGGCGGCGAAGCTGAGGGGAGACCGCTATCATTGCTG
>JAGQHH010000466.1 GCA_020431945.1 Cyanobacteria bacterium HKST-UBA02
CGAAGTGATCGAGATGGCCAACGACTCGATCTATGGTCTGGCGGCCGGGCTCTGGACCAGGGACGTATCCCGTGCCCATACCGTGGCAGGCAGGCTCGATGCCGGTATGGTCTTCATCAATCGCTTCGGATGCTATGACTTTGCCAGTCCCTTTGGTGGCTTCAAGCAGAGCGGCTGGGGCAAAGAGATGGCGGTTCACTCCCTTTCCGCCTATACCAGGCTCAAGTCCGTCTGGCTGAAACTCTAGATCTGTTTATATTCTGCAGTATCTATATTTGCGGTTTTTCCCATGGACCGGGGCTCCTGTTTGGCTTACTCTGTCCACCAGAATGTCCCCGTGTACCCCGAGGAGCCAACCGATGTCCCCCGAGTCGACAATCGTCCGTGAACAACGGACCGGGACCACCACCGCTTCCATCGTATCTTTCAACGAGCACTGCTTCACCGACAGAGGCCTGGATGATCCCGATCAGGCCTTGGGACTGATCAGCGAATGCTCGGCGGTCTGGATCGATATCCAGGGACGCTATGACCGGGAATTCGTCCGCAGGCTTGTTTCTCATGTAAGCAAGGAGAAAGGCGTTGCCGACGAGCTTCTCGACCGCAGCGGGGTCTCGAGCTATAAGCTCCACAACGACTGCTTCGTTCTCTCTTTCCAGATACTCTCCGACGATGGACTGTCGGTCATCGATCAGATCTCCCTCCTGCAAAAGGGCAATACAGTGGTGACCGTTCACTGCCAGCCGCTTCCCTCCATCGAGCAGGTGAAAAGAGATATCAGAGCCCACCACGGACTGATGCATAACAATGGCCGGCTCTATCTCGTCCAGCGCTTCGTGGAGGCGGCCATCGACCGCTATCAAGACGCTCTAGATGGATTCAGCTGCCGGCTGGAGAAAATGGAAGACGAGGTCATGATGACCTCCGAGCGTTCCATGGCTTGCAGTATCCACCAGTCCCGCAAAGACCTCATCGCCATCAAGCGCCGCCTGCTACCGTTTAAAGAAGCGCTCCGCAGGATGGTCCGGGACTCCCGGTATTATGCCAGCGAAGACGAGAAGCTGATTGCCCATGACCTGCTCGATCATGCCGGACTGGCAATGGAAAATGTCGAGTATTTCATCAGCCTCACTTCCGATCTCATGTCCCTTCATATGTCATCGGTGAGCAACCGGATGAACGAGGTGACTACATTTCTCACCATCCTGGCAGCGATATTTCTGCCTCCGACCCTGATCACCGGCATCTATGGAATGAACTTCTATCAAAAGAGCTCACCCTGGAGTATGCCGGAGCCCCTGGGGCTCATGGTAATCATTTCGGCGGGCTTTCTTTTCTTCTTCTGGAGACATGGCTGGTTCAGGGTCTTCTGCAGAGCAGAGGACGATTCCTGAGCCAGCCGTCTCGAGTCGGGTTTTTGCTCAAACACAGAGGTCGAATTTATCCGCCTCGGCCCTTTGCAGATCCTGACGGAAGCGTTCTAGTTTTGCCTTGAGACATTTGATGTCATGTCTGCCCAGACCGTTATGGTCCATGCGGAACTCGTCTTCCTGGGCTTGAATGCCATCGAGATTGCGTCTCAGCATAGCCAGCTCGTTGCTGTCGATGAGACCGTTGTCGAAATCCCGGTTCAGTCTCGTCTCCAGGGAGTCTTCGCTATAGTGAACGGTGCCCAGCACCGGCTCCCAGTTGTTCCAGTCGTAGCTGGCCTGCGCCGGCAGGCTGATGGCAGTCAGGGCGCCGAGAGCGATGGTGACGCCGAATGTTTTTGCGATAGTACTTTTGTTTTTCATCTTCTCATCCTCCGTTGCTATCCTTCTCTACCTCCATGCTAGGTCCGGGGGGCGTAAAGAAGAGATCAAGACCGGACCCGCCTCTGTAAGATTTCGGGATCTGGGGAAAACCCTGTCGCATATTTCCCGGGTCGGACCTATTCTGGTAGCGTCCACCTTTTTCTGGACGCTTCGAACAACTTACCAGTATCAAAAACTTTCGCGTGCTCCTCCCTTGGGGATGGGGCGCCGCCATCCGGGGATTTTCGCCATGAGCAACGAATTCGAAGACAATTCTGTCGATAGCACTACTAATGGTGCCGGTCCGGGTATTCTCGAGTTTCCGAAGGTGGTGCATATATACCACCACTACGACAGAGACAAGCCGGACGATCATACTAATGATGCAAGCTCCGAAAAGACGGTTACGGCTGCCGGGGCTCCGGCACTGTCGCCGATTTCACAGACTATGACTGCCATCCGCGATCTCTTTCAGAAAGTGGCGATGCCTCAGCCCAGAGAGGAGGGAGAGCCCGAAAATAAGCATGAGGAAGAAGAATGGTACGACAACGGTGTGCCCATGCCTCCCCCGCCCAGAAAGCTCTGGAAAGGAGTGGATGGTTTTCTGGTCATGTCCTTCGGGGTGGCAGCGCCACTACTGATTACCGCCCTGACTCTCCTGGCTTGCCCAAAGCGGATCACCCTGCTTCTTATCAATCACCCCTGTGAGACTCTGGTCGAGATTCTCATGGTGCTCTTTATTCCCTTTGCCGTCTATCGCGCCTGGAGCGCGCTCTGCCGGAGCGACCACCGCTTCGGTCCGAGCCGGGGTCTGCTCATGGGGATGGGTATTGCCACCGGACTGGCCACCTTCGGCGTCTCCACGGCGGCGCTCTTTACCCGTTGCGCCGAGTTCAGCGAAGCCACAGGCACCGATTTCTCCACAGGCTTTTTTACTATCGGCATGCTCTCTCTCTTTGCCTGTTTTACGCTTATCTACCTGGCAAGAAGAGTGAGAGCCAACCTCGACTTCGCCAGCTCGCGGCTGCGCGTGGCAGTTTATGTAGCTTGTGGCGTAGTCCTGGGGCTCCTCTCTCTGGCTGCTTCGGAGTGCCGCATCTGGTGCGTGCGCGTGGCGGAGATTGGCGCCCTGAGCGAGGTCGCTTCCGAGCGCAGCGATAGTCTCGATATGCTGCGCCGGCTCGATACCGAAAAGGAGCTGCGCCTGGAGACCGCCGATGCACGTTCTGTCGGACTGGCAGGATTCTTCATGCCGATCAAGCAGTCCGATGTCCAGCGTCTCTATTTCACTGTCACCGGCAAGCCTTTCACCGGCGAGTCCGACAGCGACTTCAGCGCCATGTCGGACGACTATCTCAGGCGTCATGTGGTGGGAGCTCCGGTCAAGGGTCTCAGCCTGGTGCGCTCGGCCATCAATGGCACGATCAGCCCCGATTCGCTTTCTTCCACGGTGAGCTGGACATATGTTTTTCGCAATGAGAGCTCTATCGATCAGGAAGCCAGGGCGGAGATCGCCCTGCCTCCCGGGGCGGCAGTAAGCAAACTGACCGTTTGGAAAGACGGCGAGCCTCTGGATGCGAGCTTTGCCGCATCCGGCAAGGCTGTCGGGGGATCCTCCAACTCTTCCTATACCTCTGTGGGTCACGAGAATCCGGCGATCATGACTGATCTCGGAAGAGGCCGATATCTCTTCCATTGCTTTCCAGTTCGTGAAGGAAGCGAGCTCAGGGTGCAGCTCAAGGCCGCCCTTCCCCTGAAGCTCGATGGTGTCGACAAGGCCAATCTGGTGCTCCCCAGATTCATCGCCACCAATTTCGACCTCGCTGGCGAGCATGCTCTCCGGCTCGAGTCGAGAGACCGGCTCACCAGCTTGAAGAGCAATCTCAAAGAGAGCCGCAGCTCGATTGGCCGCTTCGTTCTGGAAGGCAGCCTGCCTCCGGCTCAGATCGAGCACAGCCCGCTTCTGGTCAGTGCCCGGCGGGATGCCACCATCGCCAGGGTGTCGGCTTTCGACGAGCAGGCCACCGTCATGGCAGTGGAGGATGCCCGGGAGGCAGCGGAAGCTCGTAAGAGAGCCCTTGCCGAGCAAGAGCGAGAGGAGAATGCCGACAATCAGAAAGTGGTAGTGATGATCGACGGCTCCCATGGCGTCAAACAGCAACTCGAAGATGTAGAGACCATGATTGCTCGTAAGAAACGGGCTCGGCGCCAGGCCGCTCCGAGACCGGAGACGGTGGAGCCGATCTGGGCTGTCAGGGATATCGAGGAAGTGACCAGCAAAAGCGCCAAGCGAGTGCTGGTGGTCATCGATGGATCGAGCAGTGTGAGACCGGAGCTGGACAAGATCAAGAGCGCTCTTGCTGCGGCTCCGCAATCGGTGCCGGTATCGGTAATGGTGGCGTCTCAAGAAGAGACGGCGCTCAGCGAGCCCACGCCTTTGAAGCAGGCTCTTCCTCTTTTGAGTGACGCTGCCTTCGTCGGCGGGCAGAGCAATCTGAAAGCCGTGGTCAAGGCCGCCGAGGTCGCCGGTCAGTCTCAGGGCGGTGTCGTTCTCTGGATTCACGGAGCCCAGCCGGCGCTTTTCCCAGATATATTCATCATGAATCCATTCGTGAGCAAGCCGGCTCTTTTCGAGCTTTCTCTCGACAGCGGCGAGACGGATACTCTAGAGTATTTCAAGAACCATACCGAGATCGCCTCTTTCAATCCTGTGTACCAGCAAAGCGATCTGACCGCCACCCTGGGCCAGTTTCTAACCCGCTTCCAACCCGGTGTGCGTGATTTCGAGATGGATTACAGGCTTTCCGACGGCAGACCCCGCGATATGGTCGAGCTGGACGGCACCGAGCAGGAAGAGCTCTGCCTCTTGAGCGCCAGGCGAACTGTGGACAGGCTGATAAAAGAACGCAATTATAGCGAGGCAGCCCGGATCGCAGTCCGCTATCAAATCGTCAGCCCGGTCACCTGCGTGGCGGTGCTGGACGACAGTACAGTTATCCAGGGTGCCACCAATGGCACTATCGGTCCCGATGGCACCGCCATTCTGGGCGTCAATACCGCCGGGACTGTCCGGGTAAACAATATCGCCAATCTCGAGGCCTTGCTCAATATAGTGGCCAATCTTGCGGAGATTGCCGGTCTCTTTGTCGGCGCGGTCCTCTTCCTGCACGGACTGCTGGTCAAAGAGTCCACTTTCAAGATCCTGGGTGTCACGGTCCGGCTCACACCGTTCACCAGGGCTGGTATCGGTGTGATTGTCGCCCTTCTGGCCCTGTCGACGCCCGGACTGATCAACTGGTTCGTCGCATCGGCCCGGGACGCCAATCTCTTTTCCTGAGGAGGCGGGATAGTCAAGAGGGATCTGCCGTGCCTGTCGCTTTGCAACAGGGCGGCAGCTCCCTTTTTGGGTGATGCTGCTTGCATCGGGTGAAGATTTGCTGCACAATCGCCTTTAAATGTAATACTAGATCTAGATCTCTCTCCCTCTCTACTAATGAATTTTTCCCAGGAAGAAAGCCCATTCGGATCGCTAGGCTGGTTGATCGACCGGACGGCTCCCGGTGGAGAGGTGATTGGCTCCGGATGGCTGGTCAAGGACGGGACGGCAATCACCGCTGCTCACTGCCTGTTGCCTTTCATCGATCTAGTGGAGGCTGTCGCCTTCGAGATACCGGGAACCGGCGAGCGCTTCGGAGTTCGGGAGATTTCCGTGCACGGGCTCTTCGATCCCTGGATGGCCAAGCGGACGGCCTCTCAGGCAGGGCTCTGGCCTCCCATGGACCTTGTCTCCTGGCGATACAATGTCGCTGCCGTGGAGCTTCTGCCTTCGATGAAGCCGATGAACAAGGATACCCCGGCAAGGATTACAAAAGCCTGCCTGCAGACCGATGCGGATCGGGAGCCGGATCTCACCGGTCAGGCCAACCGGGTGCAGATCACTACTATCCTGCAGACCCTGATCAATGCTCGCAATCTCGGGACGCTCTGTCTGCGCGATTCGCGCAATCGGACCGTGGCTCGGTTCTATATGTCCGATTCCAAGCTCACCCATGTACAGTACAAGCAGTATCAGAACGAAGCAGCGCTTACCAAGCTGCTCTCCAGCGATGACGGTGACTACAACTTCTTTTTCTTCCGTGAAATAGATCCGGAATGGATCAACTTTCCGCCGGCACAGCAGAGCACCACAGGAATGTTGATGAACGCTTATTCCGCTATGGAAGAGTCTCTGGCGCTTTATGAATCTCTGGGCGGAGACACAGCCCTGGCGATCCAGACTGCTCCCAATCTCCAGGTGGGTGATCTGCCGCCGGATGCCCGGGTGGCAGTGGCCTGTATCTGGAACCATATCAAGTACGGTGTGCCCCTGCCCCGGCTGCTCAAGTCTTGCAGTTTCGACGGTCGCTCCATTCTGCTCTCGATCAAATATCTGGTAGACACGGGTCAGGCCACCGTCACCCAGGTAGATCCGGTTGCTGCTCCAGGCTCCGCTCCCCTCAATATGGCTGACAAGTGCGAGGCTCGCCGGGGGCATGAGATCTTCGCTCTTTCTGTAGACCCGAAGAGCCGGGGAGGAATTCTGGAAAGCGGTTATGTCCTCGATGTGGTGGAAGGAACAGACAACACTCAATTCGTTCACAGTATAGGCTTGCCCCTGGAGGCAATAGGCAGCCCGATCATCATGAATCAACAAGTGGTGGGTATTCATGCCGGACCGATGATCCAGGGAAGCGAGCCTTATCGCGAATGGATCCATCCCAGTCTTTTCATCAGCTCCGAGGCAGTCTACGACTGTCTCGGCATCAAGCCTCCCGGGGCTCCTGCTGCTCCCACCGCTGCCCCGACCATGGAAGTCTCGAAGCCCAACCTGGATGACTTCGATACTGCTGACAGTACCGAGACAGGCAATGAGTTCGAGGCTCTGGCCAGCGAAGATGAGGGGGTCGAGACCAAGACCATGGGCACCATCTCGGGGCTGTTCACCACCATGAAAGGAATGTTCCAGTCCGTGGCCGTGAAGGGAGAGGGGCTGGAGGTATCGCTTCTGAGGCAGGGTCTCGACTCGGAAAGATATGACAAGGTCGCCATGGAGACAGGGCTGCGGGTAG
>JAGQHH010000467.1 GCA_020431945.1 Cyanobacteria bacterium HKST-UBA02
GAGACCAGCACCCTGTTTCTCACCTTGACCGACTGCAGCCGACGACTTCTAATCAGCCGCCAGGTGCAGTGCTCGGATAGATTGAGAAGCCAGGCACACTCAGAGACGGTAAAGAGCTTGAGCTCTCTTTCAGCCAGGAGCTCACCGCGACCTCTCAATTTCCTCATACTCCAAAGACTCGCTTTTGGGGCTCGACGGTCCTGGACTCAATGAAGGAGTCCAGGTCGGATTTGCGATACTTCGCCAGCCTGCCAATCTTCACTACAGGCAGTGGATACCGGCTTGTGCAGTGCCATATTGCCAGTGTCTGGGGTGACACTCCTAGATACCCTGCCGCCTCCTTTCTCGACAGAAGCTGATCGCCGGATGAATTCAGGTCGCCAGAAAACTCGGCACCGGACGTGCCTGTATGTTCGTTCATATGATGATTCTCCAATCAGTACCACGTGGGGCTACTGCGTGCATCGAGCTAACGAAGCTCGATTGAAAGTGAATTGAAGTGAGTTGATGACATAGGGTCTGAATCTAAACTCGTGTTCTCTGATTCCTCCCTCCCGAAAAGCCCTCAAACTCGATCAAGCTTTTCGAGGCAGCAACCGCTGCTAATAGGTATTATCAAAGGAAGTGAGCAAGAATCCAAACTAATGCTCAAAAGTATTACAGGACATGGATTCATAGCACTAAAGAACACATTGGGGCCCAATGTGGCACTAACGAAGTAGATGACCTACGGGAAAAACCGGTCAGCGCCCGTACGCTGCTGATCAGTATTATTGTCCATGAGGAGCCAGCTAGCAATAAAATTTCTGAGTCCTTCAGATAGCCGGGGATCATAGCTGTTGGCTTTTGGACAAATTACTTTTAGACTTTTCATTCAGTAGATAGGAGGTGTCCGTCTTGAGTAGCTATCTAATCCGCATCGGCAGCCTGTGATGTCAGCAGACTGGTTGAAGCTCTTTAGGAAGGGTGACGCTTTGTTAGCGAAATACTTGCTTCTTTTCTCGCTTTTGGTGACGGGTTCAGGTACCTATGCGGACGACATATCCGTGCCTGTAAGTGACGGCAAGTCAGACTGGGTGGAAGATGTTCCCAACTTGCCGTCACCGGTGCCGAAGAAGCCCTTGGAAACACCGAGGCCCGGACTGGATTCTCTAGCGAGTGATTTGCTTCGAAACTCCGTCATAGGTGATTTCCCGAAGCCGAGGACGATCTCTTCTGATGTCTATAAGCGGTGGTTTGAATCAGCGCATGGATCGCTAAAAGTAGAAAAAGACTCCATTGTTGTTGTCCGTGGGGCTTGTGGATCTGTATTGAAATTGCTGGGTCTTCCGTATACCAGCGTTGGCTCAGACTTGGGAAGCGTGAACTTGAATAGAGCAAGAGTCCTTTTTGTTAACAGTGAGCTGACACCCTCTGCACTGCTATCGGTTCGGAGATTTGTTGGTATAGGCGGTTGTCTGATAACGACAGATTCCGCATTGGAGCCGGTTGTGCAGCGGGCGTTCCCTGGTTTTGTCGAGTGGAATGGAGGCTGGACGCCTACGATGGTAGCGGATGCTGTTCTTGTTGATCCAACGTCACCCGTCTCAAAGAATTTGCCAGTTTCGGCTTCATGGTATCTAGAGGAGAAGTGCTGCACTATTAAGGTCGTTAGACCCGGTCCTGTGTCTGTGATCGCTCGAAGCCGACTGCTAATGCGCTCGGATCCATCCGAGATTGGCGTACTGGCTTTTGTCTTGAAGTATGGCCGGGGCCGAGTTCTTCATATGATTGGAAGGTTCTCTCAGAGCATTGCACGCGGTCATCGAGTAAATGACCCATCGCCGGGTACGGAAATTCCTTTGAGAGAGGCGATAATAGCCAATTTTGTGGCGCAAGCCCTATAGCGGGGTCAAGGAAAATTGAGTAAATCTCGTAGCTCTGAAGGTTTACTTTCTGTTGTCCAACTGCCTGTTAACGTGCTCTTTTGCTCTGTCGACGAGTGCATTGGAGGCGCCCTTAGAATACAAGGAGATGAAGAGTATCATTGCTCCGCCAAGAATTGTGAGGACAATGAGGATCACGTGGTCGATTATGGACTTAACTACATCGCTACCCATTACCGGGACTATTGGAGCCTCTGAGCGGATATGAATGTATGAACTCAATTGCTGACCAGCGAAGCACCAGCTCTGCCACCAGGACACCCTTGCGTTAACTTCCTGTTTTCGCTGGGCGTTTCCTCTGACTAGCTCAATCATGTAGTTGCAACTGTCAAGGGGAAGTTTGTTGAATCTAAAAGTAAGTTCTGCTGAGGGCTTATCCCCTTCAAAATAGGCCACATCTGTCGCCAATTCTTGTCCTCTTGACCCGTGCGTATATTCTACTAGTTTTCCCGTGACAGGCTGCTGGTTAGAGATATCAATCCTCTTCAAGTTCACCTTGATTTCGTGCGAGCCGGATATAGTCACCTCGAGGCCCGCATCTCTCCATCTCGCCGGTGTTTGTTTAGATGCAGGTGGTGGTTTAGATGCAGGTACTCGTTTTGATGAAGGCGCTGGTATTGATGCAGGAGGTGCAGAGGTATATCGCGGAGTTTGAATTACCACAGTTCCTTCCACCGGCGCGTTATCTTTGTTTTTCATTCTGACGAGCTTTATGAAGCCTTGGGTTGGCTCTTCTTGGGCTGTCGTTTTAATGGTATAGGTGAGGTCCTTGATTCCGTCATTCCCTATAAGGGTTCCGATGTCGCCTCTTAGTTCACTGGCTAGCGATATATTGTCGATAACGTTTCCGGTTCCGCCTGCGTTTGCGTAAGGCCCAAGAAACTTATACTTAAAGAATCGATGATTACTTAGTTGCTGTGGGGTCATCGTTGCAACGCTATGCTCGTTCTCTCCGTAAGACCATAGTCGGAATTTGGCGTCCGTGTCTCTTTCTAGTGGAAAATCGCTTCCGTGGTCTTGCGGGTCGTGGGTCCAATAGAGATCGCCGTTTTTCTGCCAGCTTACGCCATTGGAACGCGAGCTGCTTCTGGGAACAATCAGCATGCTAAAGGCATACATCTTGTCTTTGCACTTATCGTCATCAAAATCCTCTTTATTGTTGGCAAATTGAAGGAGAAGGCGAATCGTTCTCGTGCCGGCGGGGAAGGTTTCGAAAGATAGGTGCCAAGATCGTTGACAGTCCTTCCTGTCTCGAGGATTGAACGGGTATTGAATATTATTATCTGCGCAGCCGGCCCGGGTGATCTTTAGTTTGAGATCTTTGTCGGTATCGGCTGCTTCCAGCAGTCGGAGATAGATTTTTCTCCAGGTTTCAGGATACTGGAAAGTATCGTGCAGATATGCGCTCCCATTTTGTCTCCTCATGGTGTTGACGCTCAAGGAGAAGTGGTCTGGTATTTGTCCTTCGAATTGCTCGTCAATCGTAAGTGCATTGGTGCGGAGATCTATATAGCCAGTCTTTGCCATAACAGGCTGAAAGTTGATGCCTAAGACCGCTATCAGGAACAATAGTCGAGATAGTATCGCGCGTCCAATCAAGATTTCTGCTCCAGTGCCGTAATTTTGATGTTTCGATTTCGCATTAACCTTAAGACTCATTCAGACCGCTATCACAAGTAATTTTGATGGCGGTCAATCGACACGACTTCTCTTGTCTGTTGCTGAGAATTTGATGGATCTGGCTTCGCTTGGAAAATCAATCAGCGGGTTCCTATTCCCCTGCATCTCGAAGATGGCAGCATTTCGATGCTTTTCATAAAGAGATGGCGAATGGCTCTCATGCCAGTCGAGCAGGACATCTAGATCGTAATTGCTCTTCGAGATCTCGCCCGGATATCGAAGAAGGAAATAGAGAGTTCCTCTAGCTACCTGTCCTTTCCCGAGATACGGCTCGAACTCATTTCTCTCAAGCTTACCCCATCCCTCCTTCACCACCTCGCGGTCCTGGTCCGGGTTGTCGTAGTCCTCGAAGTCCGTGAACTTGGCATTTCCTCTGAAGCCGTTGGCCCTGGCTTCGCAGGTGAAGAGATGGTGAAGGTCTCCCTTCATGGGCTCTCTCTTGTTGAACCAGGATTGAGGAACGCTATGCTCGCAGTTATAGGCAAGACTGGCTTCAAGATGAGCCATCTCGAGGTCCCTCATTTGCCCTTCGAGCTGCGACTCTGCCCTCTCCATGCTCTTTTGAAAGTTCTCCTCCATCCGTATGCTCTCGTTAATGAGCTCCAGAGCATTGAATTTGTCCATTGTGTAGATGCTTCTAAGGGTGTAGTCCGGATATAGGTCGACCCAGGGATAGAGATTTTTTCCAGGGCTGTAGCGACGAGACTTGTGCGTTTGAGAGAGAAGTTTGGAAAGACTCTTTGCGAGTTTGTCGGACCCGGCCTGGAAATCGATCTCGGAATAATAACTGTCTCTGTCTCGAGCGTCCTCATCTTCGGCGTAATATGGCCTGTCTCTGGCCTCCAGAAATTCGAGCATGGCCTTCTCGGCTTCATGACTTACTGGTGTGATATTCGACCCGAATAGCGAGCTTCCCCGGGAGAAGCTCTGGCTCGAAGAGGAGATTTCTCCTATTGACACAGAGATTCGCACCGGGATCACGAACGATTGTTCGATTACCATCTCCTGCGAGCTCGAACCATGATGGATCTGTGGCACCTGGGAATCGACCCGGGGTTCGTATCCCTGCTGATCATCCCGGGCAGAGTCTCTGACCGATTGTCTGGTGGAGCGGTCGTTCGGTTGTTGTGTTTTAGACATTCGGTCATTCTCCATGGTCGATACGAAGACACTACTGAGCACGGAATCCTTTAGAAGATCATCTACAAGTTGCTTTCCTTTCTGATCTAAGTAATGAGACTCTATATGTTTCATAATGCTGCTGATTCTGACGCCTTCATTTGCTATCCAGTCGATGGAGTCATCCCCGTCTGCTTCGGCCCAGAGTTTCCCATCTTTGCGTAGTACCTTGCCGTCATCGGTTCTGCGAGGCACGCTGGCATGGTGCAACGCAACCAGAAGCCACTGATCGCTGAACACTGCCGATCCCGATGAGCCTACTCCGGTGTCAGTCTCGTAGTGAATGAAGTCGGTGAGCAAGTCGACGATGTGATTCTCCCTTATGGCAATCTGTTTGGGCTCGCCGCCTGGATGTTGAATGATATTGACGTGCTCCCCCAGAAGCACCTTTCCGGTATCCCGATACGGCTGGATATGACCGAACTGTAATGTATCGCTTCCGAATTTGTTTTTCGAATGGACAGCAACCAGGGTGTAGTCGAGATAACTGTCGGAAATGAAAATACTTTCCGGATCGAGGAAGAAGTCGGCAGGAGTGATCGCGTGAGTATCGCCTTCCTCTTCATAATTCATCTGGACAATACTATCGACAGCAAGATTCGGAGAATCAAGCACATGATTGTTTGTCAGAAGTAGATTCGGCGAAACGAGAAAGCCAGTTCCATATCCGACCAGATTATTTCCTTGTCTTATACAGATCCTGCCGATGGCCTTTCTGCAACTATTGCCACGAGGAAGGAAGTTCGCTGGAAGAAGATTATTGGTTCCAAGAATTCGTTCCACCGCAAGACGCTTAACCGGATCGTTTCGGAAGGAATCCATAATAGGTTGTCTGGTG
>JAGQHH010000468.1 GCA_020431945.1 Cyanobacteria bacterium HKST-UBA02
TGCGTCAGGGCGACGAAGCTTTCGAGTGCTGGTCTTTCGTCAGCGAGGGCATGCTCGCCCTGGGACAGAAAGAGCTGGCGATTCTCCTGCGCAAGGAGCCGGGTGAGTCCGAAAAGGATTATCCTACCGAGCCCCTGGGCTTCTTCCTCACTGTCTGGAATTTCGCCAGCCAGGGCAATTTCGTTTTCGAAGGTGATATCACCGAATTCGGTGACAGCGGCTTTTTAGATCCGCAGTTCCGCGCTCTCGCCTACCTGAGACCCCTGGGTCTTTCCGGAATGGAAGACAATGAAGGGCTTCTATCCTGTGTTTTGCTTACCGAGAAAGAGCTCCAGATCGCTCGTCGCTTCGGGCTCACCCGGGTGATCTCGTTGTTCGGCTATCGCTTCAATCATTATCCATGTCCGCCCTGGACCAATCGCAGCCGCGAGTCGGTAGTGGACGACGAGCTCATCTCCGAGATGGAGGAGAGCATCCTGGGCAAAGTGCCGCTATTGGGCCTGCCCGGAGCCAAAGTGGTGCTTTCGGCCAATCGTCTTGTGCTCTCCTGCCGCAAAGGCACCCATGTCTATATCAATGAGGTCCTCAAGCAACTTCCGGAGGAAGCACCGTTTCTGATCAGCACCGACATCGATCCCCAGGCCAATGCCATGCTCGTCTGGCAGGCGACCATGGAGAAAGGTCCTTCCGCCATCACCCCACCCGGCTCGGATGGCTCGAGGGTGGCAGCCAGCGCCGTTCTCATCTTCCCCGAGCAGGAAGCCAGCAATGCCCAGGTGATCGAGGACAGCTTCCTGCTCAGCATCACCACCGAGGACTGGCGCAAGCTCAGAGAAGGCTTGATGACCGGGGAAGACACCTCAATCAATACCGAAGGCGGTGGTCATATCGCCATCGAGTGGTACGAGGCGGAGGGCTTCCCGCAGATAACCAATCGTGGTGCCCTTCCCGAACTTCCTCGTATCGAGCATAAAGAAGGGCTCGGCAGCGTGACCAGCGCCGAGCTCCAGGTCGAGGATGCCGTGCTCATCGCCAGCACCGATCCCATGGTCTTCTATCAATTCGTCGAGGCTGTCGAGATGACCGTTCTCGGTTATTTCGTGGACCGGGCACCGGAGTCTGAGCGCAAAATCACTCTCGGCTGCCAGGTGAGCCAGGCCGGCAAGATCGACTGGACCATCTCCTCCGATCCCGAGGAGGACAAGCTTGTTCTCAAAGGCATCGAGCTTCGTTTGAGCGATCTTCCTGCTCCCGAGATACACGGAGAGCCGGTGAGCTTCGAGCTCGAATTCCAGGTCAACGCCAGAGCCGACGGCTGAGTCTTTTCGTTCCTCATCTCTTGGGGTACCTGGTGCCGCCGTACGGCTCAGGCTCTTCTCCCGGCTTGGTTACCCAGGCATGGAAGAAGATGGCGCCGGTCAATAATATTGCTGCTATTATCAGTGTGACCCCGGACCAGAACAGGGTGGGAGCGCCATTGAGAAAGTCCGGCTCGGTGATCGATTCTTCCGGGTTCTTTGGATTGTATTTGATGGTCACCCTGGGAAGATACTGATCCCAGGCTTCTTTGCCAACCTCTTCCCATTTGTCGCCCATGTGGCTGGTGGCAAAGTTCGTGGATATGGTGGTGCCTGGTTCGGTAAGAATCTCGAGCTTTCTGGTTTCGGGATTGAAACGGGCGGCGGGTCGTGCATCGTATCCAGAGGAGAAGTCTTCCTCCATGTCCTCTAGATCATTGTCGTTCCCGGCCGGTTGTTTGTTCAGGGCGGCTCTGACTGGCGCCAGGTTGGGCGGCAGTTCCAGATACTTGTAATACATGGCGTCGTTGACGAAAAACACATAGGCGACATGCTGATCTTGGATAAGAAAGCGCAGTGCCCGGGCTTTTCTGCCGGGAAGCCGGAAAGCGTATTCGCCTCCCAGGTCGGTGAGCCAGCCTTCGGTCTTCTGCCATCCGGAGGCATTGCTCGGCCAGGTGAAGGAGAGCATGATCTCATAGCCGCCCAGCAGAAAAATTCCCAGGGCGACCAGAATTATCGCGATTCTAACCATTGATTTGCCTCTTACGCCTATTCTGCCATATATTCGCCTTTTCGCTCCCCATCACCCGGGGGAATTAACTACCTTTTCCGAGTTTCGATCAGACTTTATCTGTGTAGAAGGTTGTCATAGGCATCCACAATCCCTGCTCATGACTGAAGAAAATCGAGACGAGCAAGTCAGGCAAGCGAATCCTGTCGCACAAGAGCCCTTCGGGCTCGAGCTTCCGCTGCCTTTCGAGACCCCCGATTTCGCGCCCCTGGAGGCTCCGGAGTTCGCCAGCGGCTCCTGGGACGCCCTCCTGCCGGCTGATAGCCATATCGAGCTGAAGACCTGGACTTCTTCCCATATAGTCTCGGACGGCTCCAGCCTGACCGGAAGCTCGGCGGTGGCCGACATGGTGCCGGAACAGTCGGTGAACACCTCGGCTTTCCTGGACAGCGTGGAGGGAGCCGAAGTCGATTCCCTGGTCGGGGAGACCCTGGAAGGCCGTTACCAGATAATCGGTGCCATCGGCAGGGGCGCTACCGCCACGGTTTATAAGGCACGGCACTTGCAATCAGGCGAAGTGGTGGCGATCAAAGCCCTCAAGGTGAGCAATGTCGAGCATATTATGCGTTTCGCCCGGGAGGTGAAGAGCCATTCACGCTTGCGGCACAAGAATATCGTCTCCTATATCGAATTTCTCGCCACCAGTGACGGGCGTTTCTTCCTGGTCATGGAAAGGGTCAAGGGTATCAGTCTTCAGGAGATCATCCGGGAGATCGGCCGTATCGACGATCCGGTGAATATCGCCTCGATTGTCCTGCAGATTCTCGATGCCCTGGCTTACGCCCATTCCCAGGGTGTCATCCATCGCGATTTGAAATCCAGCAATATAGTCCTGGTCAAAGAAGACGACCGGGACGATATCGTGGTCAAAATACTCGATTTCGGTATCGCCAAGTCCGAAGGCGAGGAGAGAATAACCTTTTCAGGCACCACCATCGGCTCGCCGGTCTATATGAGCCCGGAGCAGTGCCGGGGCAAGACCCTCACCGCGGTTTCGGATATCTACTCTCTGGGGGTGGTGGCCTATGAGATGGTCAATGGTCGCCCCCCATACTGCAACGGCAGTGTCCGGGACATCATGCGGGATCACTGCTCGGCCCAGGTGCGCCCGCGTCCCTTGAAAGAAGTCGCCGGCCATGTGCCCGGCATCGAATTGCTCGACACCATCGTACTCAAGTCCCTGGAGACGGCTCAGGAGGACCGCTGGCGCAACGCCCTCCGGATGATGGCGGCCCTGCGATTCTGGATCGATGCCGTGAGTGCCGGCCAGACCGAAACCGAGCTCCCCCGGGAGCTCCTGGATAGCGGTCCCCAGCCCGAAGCTGTGGATGCGCAGGCACTGGAGCTTTCTCACGAGGAGAAAAGCGAGCTTCGCTCCATGACCGCCCTCAACTCGATGCAAGCCGTGATGGGGACGAACCGCTCCTCCGAAGGCGAGGCCAGCGCCAACCAGGCACGCCTGCGAGCCGATCCCAGAGCCATGGTTCTGCGGGAGGCGAAGCGCGACTTCATGGTCCTGCTCAGTCTTACAATCGCCCTGGCGGCGTCGATAATGCTCTATGTGTTCGTCAATCTGGATCGCTTCCAGAATCCTACTAAACCAGCCATGGCCGAAGCCGCTCCGGTGGTCAAGGAATCTCCTCCCGAGCCGTCCAAAGCCAAAGCACCGGAGAAGAAGAAGCCCGACAAGAAGAGCCGCTCGCGAAGAACCAGGCGCAACCACTGATCTAGAGCTAGATATTGACCTTTTGCTGGATTCTCGAAAGTCTGCTGAGGTTCTGCTCCATGTCACGGTTTCGCGACTGGCGATCGCTTTCGGCGTTGTTGATGCGGATCTTCCAGCAGACGGCTATAAGAGCCATGACACCCATGCCGAGCAGGGCGGCCAGAGGCATAGCCAGCGCCCCCAGGGGCTCGGGCCGAACGGCTCCGGCATAGACTACAGCAACGACGGTGGTAAGTGAAACCAGAATCAACAGGATGAATTCGGCTGATTTATGCAGATCGCATTTCGGTCCGGCGATCTTGACAGTGGTTGTCTTCTGTCCTTCCGAGACGTTGAAGCCAAGGTCCCGGCAGGCAGTCTGGAAGTCGGCGCGGTTGCGATCGCAATGATGGAGTATTTGAATCGCCTGCTCTTGGGACATCACTCCCCGGCGCTCCAGCTTCACGCACTCGACAGCGGCCTCGCTCAGGCAGACGCTTATCTGTCCGTCGGCCAGAAGTCCCTTGAGAGGATCCATGCCGTAGAGCTGATATTCGGCGACTGCTTTCTGGACCATATTCATAGAGGCCAGGTCGGCTTTGAAGATCAAGTTGATTGCACTGTCGGTGGTGTCGACATCATCACGGAAGGCTCCGGTTTGACGTGCCGTCACGGCGATCGAGCGTCCGCACTCGAGGGATTTCTTGACCAGTCTGGCAGCGGATTGACGATCGATCACATCGCGCTCGCAGAATTTCTGGAGCAGAAGGAGCTCCTGGAGCATCTTTTCGCTGATCAGACCGGACTCGACCAGAATCGTGCCCATGAGTTGCTTGCCATAGATAGACTTCTCTACGATCTCGAGGATCTGGCTTTCGGTAAGGACCCGTCCGGCCAGGAGAAGGTCGCCTATCTTGATTCGGGAGAGGGTATTGCTCGGTTTGAGACCGTGCCTGCTGAGAGCGGCAGCCAGGTCGACGCCCTCGCGGCGAACCAGAGCAAGGGCGCTTACCGCTTGCTCGTAGGTGATACGTCCGGCTTTGACCAGATGGAGACATTCGTAGGCGCAGTTG
>JAGQHH010000469.1 GCA_020431945.1 Cyanobacteria bacterium HKST-UBA02
AAGAGAATACAGCAAACGAGAAGATTCCGGGACGCCAGCTTAAGTCTAGTCATATCGCACCGATCACATATAAGTTACAAGCCTTATATGATAGATCTCCGACCGCTATTGTTCAAACAGCCTGACCGCTTTAAACTATGAATCTCGAAGAGATCGGGCAGGTTAATGAAACTCGTCGGCAATAGATACGAGACAATGGAGCAGCTGGGATCAGGCGCCGCAGGCGCGGTCTACAAGGCCAGAGACACAGTGATGAAGAAAATAGTGACAGTGAAGCTCCTCACCCGTCACAGCATCAGCGAACGAGCCACGATCCGCTTTCAAAGAGAAGCGAAAGCCCAGAGCGGTCTCAGCCATGAGAATCTCTCCTCGGTCCTCGACTTCGGCATCGACACCGATGGCACACCGTATATGGTGACTACTTTTATCGAAGGCAGATCCCTCAAAGAAGTGATCGCGATCAAAGGACCGTTCCCTCCGGACGTAGCAGTCAAACTCCTCAAGCAAGTGGCCTCCTGTATGGACTATGTCCACGGCAAAGGTATCATCCACAGGGATATAAAATCTGAAAACATCGTCCTGGAAGAAAGAGAGCAGGGCTACCGGGCCGTGGTCGTGGACTTCGGTGTCGCCAAGCTCACCGAGGAGAACGAAGGGAGCCACCTCACCAGAGCCGGTCAGATCGTTGGAAGCCCCTATTACATCAGCCCCGAGCAAGCAGCCGGCCTGGATATCGACAGGCGGAGCGACGTCTACTCCCTCGGCTGTGTTGCCTTCGAGATGCTCACCGGCTCGGTGCCCTTCAAAGGCGACAATGCCCTGGAGACCATACGCCTGCACGCCACCGCTCCGGTGCCGAGCCTGCCGGAGATGCTTGTACAAGATGTGCCCGTGCTGCTCGACGAGACCGTGCGCAAGATGCTCGAGAAAGATCCGGAGAATCGTCTCGAAAGTATGAGCGAGCTGCTCGGCTGTCTGGAGACCATAGAGTCCGAGATCGCGAAGGGATACCAGAGCGATCAGGAGCTTCCGATCATGGCTGGAGCCGGCGGCAGACGCAAGCCCAGGACCGGGATCTTTCTCATTGCCACAGGCATCCTGCTTGTCCTGGGTCTTTCGGTTACCGGCTATCTGCTCTTCAAGAGCCCGGCGCCGGAAAGCGAGAAGCCCGCCGAAACCGAGGTCGAGGCTGCCGTGCCCCCCTCCAAAAGCGCCCTTTCCGAGGATATCACTCAACTCATCAGTGACAACGACTTCATCAGGAGTCGCGAGGGCGGGCTGCTCAAAGTGCGAGCCAACAATCTCAAGAATGAGCTCGACTGGAGCTATCTCAATACGATCAAAGAGCCGTTTCTACTCTCGGTCTGGGAAGCCGACCTGTCACCGGATCTGATGAGACGGATTCTGAAGACGCCGTTGATCAAAGGGCTGGTCTTAGGAGATCACAAAAAGCCGCTGACTATAGAGTATTACGAGATAATCAGCAAACGCCGGGATCTGAGGATCATGCACCTGATCAAAGTGAAGAAGCTGACCGCCGAAGCTCTCGAACGCATTTCCCGCATCGAGGCCCTGAACACCCTGACGGTCTCGAACTGCAACGTGGATCAGGCGACGGTGGATCAGATCTGCAAAATGAAGGGCGTGCGCCGTCTTGCTTTTCGAGAGAATCCCGCGATCACCTCGGCCTTCGTCGCTCAGATTTGCGGCTCATTGCCCGGGCTGGCCGATCTCGATCTGGAGGACACCTCGGTAGACGATCGGGCCATGGAAGCCATTGCTTCTCTCAAGGATCTCGCCAATCTCAATCTCAATGGTACCGGCGTAACCGACAGAGGCATAACCAGGCTGAAAAACCAGCACCTCTCCATAGTCTGCCTGGAGCGGACGAAAGTCTCGGACCGGGGGCTGCTGTCTCTGGCCCGCATACCATCGCTGCGGAAGGTCCTCGTCGACAATCAGACACCGGTCACCACCGCCGGTATCAAGAGAGCGAGCCTGAACAACCCGAACATGAATGTGATCTCGCTGGAATAGCAGTGAACCGAGATCAGATCGCATCCGAAAAGAAAGCGGTATCGTCGGTGAGGAGCTGCCTCGCATAGTCGATATCGAGATGCGCGGAGCGGGCGTAGCGGTCTGCCTCGATCAGCTCGCCATCGGCCAGCAGCCGTGCCGCTCTGGCATAGTAAGTGCTGACCTGTTGCAAGCGTCTCACGATCTTCATGCTCTCCGGATCGCAGTCACGAAGGACCCGCTGCACCTTCCCGACTCGCTGCCGGAAGGTCTCGACTCGATCAGGCTCGCTCTCCTCAGGCAACTCCACTTCTTCGAGCAATGGTTGAGTGCTCGATTCCAGTAATCGACGCGCCATCTTGGCCTCGATCATACCGGCTCTGGCGAGCTTGACCACGGACTCTCCAGAGACGAAGGACTCCAGGCAATTGTCCAGGGTCTTATAAGCCGCTTCGAGATATGGGGAGACCCGGGTATGGGCGTGCTCAGCCGCCGACTCGACCTGCAACTGTCTGGCGGTGCCTATCTGATCGATGAGATCGACTATACGGTCCACGTCCGAATCGCCTCGCTTCTTCAAATACGCACCATCCACAATGGCAGTAGCGGAACCCTGCTCGATCTCGCGCCCGAGAGCATAGACCTGCACCAGTCCGGAGAGAGCCATGTCTCTGGCACGCTCACTGTCGTTCTTGGCGAGAACATCGAGGCTCTGATCGAAGATTCGTGCCGCCTCGATGATCTTCTCCTGGACTCCTTTGCTGATACTGCAATTGGTGTACTCCACCGTCGCCTTGAACCGGGCAATCGCCCGGGCCAATTCTAGAATCAGCTCCTCGGCGCTATCTTCCGGAAACTTCGGCTCGTTTACATCGACAGGTCCTGATGCCATATGAGAAAGAGCCAGACTCAGGAGCTTCATGCTTTTGCGGCAATACTCCAGAGCCTCGAGGGCAGAGCCATCCTTGAATTCGTAAAGGGCCTCCTGATAGGAGTCCTCGGCTCGATCGATGCACCGCCTGGCCAGGTCCCGGTAAGGACTGTCACTGGATCTGAGCTTCTGCCTTGCCTGGGTCATGAGCTCGGTGACCACACTCATCGCCTGGCCGGATCGCTTGCTGGAAAGCCAGTCTTTCGCTCGGTCCGAGATAAAGTCGAAGATTCCGCTCACGAGCCCGCCTCCGCGATCTCCTGCCGGAGCGCTACGATCTCTTCTTCGAGGATCCGCATCTCGCCTGCCACGAAATCTTTCCAGTCAGACATGCCGCCATCGATCTCGAGGAAATTGCTCTCCCCGAGATAATGCTCGGTCATCTCGGCATCGAGAATAGCCCGGGCGAAATAAGCATGAAGAAGAGCGATATTGCTGTTGCGGAGAGCCTCACCATGCTCTTCGGCAGCGAGATGCTCGATGGCGGCATCCACCGCTTTGAGGCTGCGCTTGATTCCCTCTGAGACAGTCTTGTTTGGGCGAAAGTCGGCGCTCTCGAAATCAGCGGACAGGCGCTCGACGAGCTGCTGCACCTGGACAATCTGGCTGGCGACATCTTTTTCCTGATGGGCCATCTTGTTTTTTCGCTGACTCATCTCCCTCGATGGGCTCCTCGTAGTAACCAGCCTGTTCCAGGCAGAGGTATTATACAACCCTTCTCTTGACATCCTTTCTTTCTTAAGAGATCCTTCCCAGTCTGATTCTATCTCTTCGAAGCGGGTAAAGAATAAGAGTCGCACTGAAGCGGGGTCGACTATGAAAAGACTTATAGTTGTTGCGGGCTCGGTCCTGGCGCTTTCAGGATGCTCCGGCAGCGAGCCGGCTGCCGAGCTCAAGCCTTATAACTCGAGCCTCGGGTTCAAGGTCTTGATTCCCGAGCCCGTCGAGGATACCGGTGCCTACATCCCTCCCTTGCGGGAAAGCTCGGTCACATTCAAGAGCGATCAGGGCTCGCTCAGGGCAGGCTGCTCTGAATTCACCGACGATCAGGAAGGTCTCGCCGCCAGACAAAAACTTTCCAGTGGACCGATTGCAGCCCTGGACGATGCCTCTCGCCGCCTGGTGGATTCCGTCCATGGCAAAGTCTCATATCAGGCTCCGGTCAAGCTGCATGAGCGCTATGAAGGTCGCGACATAGAAGGAAGCACTCCGGACGGACGTTTCCATATGAGAATCTTTCTTGTCAACGGCAAGTTCTACCAGGTCTGCGCCACCGGCGATGCCGGTTTCATAAGCTCGAACCGCTCCTACAACTTCCTCAATTCCCTCGAAGTCAATTAGTGAGGTCGAATGTCCACTCGGAGATTATTTTCGCTTGTCCCGGTCTCAATTGCACTGGCCCTCTTTTCCGGACTGGCCATGACGGTTCCGGCCATAGCCCAGGAAGACGGTCAGAATCAGAGCGCCGACAGTGGTGAGACAAAAGTCACCAATACGCCGGTCCGCGATAAATGGGCTCTGATAGTCGGGATCAGCAAATTCAAGAACAAAGATATCCCGACCCTCAAATATGCA
>JAGQHH010000470.1 GCA_020431945.1 Cyanobacteria bacterium HKST-UBA02
CTGGAGCCCTGCCCGATGTGCGCCGAAGCCATCATCCAGACCCGGGTCTCCACCCTGGTATTCGGCGCTTACGATCAGAAGTCCGGCGCCTGCGGCAGTGCTTTCAATCTCTTTACCGACAAACGAATTTATCCATTGCCCGAGATAATCGGGGGAATAGAAGAGGAAGAATGCACCAGAATACTCAAAGACTTCTTCGATAATGAACGCCGAAAAAAATAGATTTCTCGCCTTGCTTCTGGCGCCAGCCCTGATTCTCGGGACGATTTTTCCGGCCCTGGCCACTTCTCCTGTCCTCAAGCCGCCCGATTATATGCCCTTCAAGAGCAAGCCTCTGATGAATCTCCACCTGGCGTTCATCAATCTCGATCCCGGCGCCGCCATGAAGATCGTGCCTTCCCTGGCAGTCGGGGCAGCCAGAAAGAAAGACCACCTTCTTCTGGCTCGCAGCTTGATGCATGCCGGCTATGCCTTCAATCTCGATGACAACCTCGAAGCTGCTCTCAACTGCTTCGAGACAGCCCATGCCCTGGCCCCCGAGGACACACAAGCGACCTGCCTGCTGGTCGAGGCTCTCAGAGCCAACGGAGAATTCGAGAAAGAGAGCAAACTTCTCGGTGTCCTCGACGACCTCGAGCAGAAGAGTGCCACCGTCTATTCGGTCCTGGCAGGCGATGCCATGCGTCGCAACGATCTCCAGCTGGCCCAGAACCTCTCGAAGCTCGGCATCGAAGCCAGCCAACCAGGGGATTCGGCTCGCTGCCAGGTGCTCATGGCCAAGATCATGGTCCGCAAGGGAATCGGCGCGCCAGCCTCGAAAGCTTTCGAGGAGGCGGCTGTATCCTGCGAGAATCCCTATATCGGGGACCTTCTCCAGGCAGATGCGGCTTTCCTCAACGAAGATAGCGACGCCGAATTACAGAATCTCGAGAAAGCCGGACAGAGACTCCCCGACGATCCTGCCTGGCACGCCAAGATGGCCACCCACTTGATTGGCAAGAACCAGAACGACCAGGCTCTCGATCATCTGGCCAGGGCTCTCAAATCGAAAAGATTCAGCGCCTCCGCCATCTTGGGTATGGCAGGCTACCTGATGAGCGACGGCAAGCTGGATGAGGCCACCCAACTGGTCGAGCGCCTGAAAGTCCTGCAACCTCATTCGTCCCGGGTACCCGCCACGGAAGGCGATATCTATCGCACCCGCGGCAGGTATCAGGAAGCCCTCAGTTGCTACGATGAGTCCATTCGCCGCAATCCATGCCAGATAAAACCATACGCCGACATAGCCAATATCCTGTCCCGTAGCAAGGCCAGGGATGCGGCAATCAAAAAGATGAAAGCCTGCGTGGAAATGATGCCTGCTTACTGGCGCCCGCACTTCATGTATTCTTCCGTCCTCGAGCGCTGCGGCAAAATCAATCAGGCTATAGTCGAGGCGAAGCGCGGGCTGGCACTACTGGCGACACCAGATGAAGACCTCAACCAGATGGCTCGCTACTACTCGGCACGGGCTCACGCCCTCATGGGCACCAGCCATTATGCCCACAAAGAGATGGGCGAAGCCGTGGAGGAGGCTATCCGCTTCAACGAATTGAAATTCCTGCCCCGAGTACCGGATGCTCTCAAATTCGTCAGTCTCAGACCGGGCCGCTTGCACTTCTCGGAAGACCATTCTCTCTCGGATCCACAGATCAGGGCAGCTCTTGCCGACATGCTGCTCGAATCCGAAAAGCTCGATGACTGCGTCAAAGAGTACCGCGAGGCTGTCGCCCTCGCCCCCAACGACGACGACTTGCAATCGTACCTGCTCAATGCCCTCTCCCGAAAAGGAGACTGGGTCGAGGCAGCAAAACAGAACCTCTCTCTATCGAACAATCTGGTGAAAAAGGCACCGGGCAGGGTGGCGAACTGGATGAACCGAGAACAAGAACAGAAAACAGGAACCCCTTGATGCTGTTTCTTCGCTGTCTCGTCATCTGTATTCTCCTGACCGTCTATCTGGGTGCCTGCACGACGGAGAAAGACCAGACAGGCCCGAGCAATCCTGTACCGGTTTCGGGATCGGCTCTGGGAAGCTGGGGCTTTATCGACCGCACCGGCAAAATGGTAATCGAAGCCCGCTATCAAAACGCCGAGGCTTTCAACGAGGGCCTGGCCAGGGTCGAAACCGCGGAAGGATTTATTTTCATCGACCGGGCCGGCGGCACTGTCCTGGAAGTCAAAGGAGAGTGCGGCAGACACTTCGACGACGGACTCCTGCCCTTCCTCAAAGATCATCAATGGGGTTATATGGATCGCCAGGGACAGACGGTGATTGTCCCGCAATATGAAGACGTCATGCCATTCTGCCAGGAGCGCGCCTTCGTCGAGCAACACGATCGCTGGGGAGTGATCGACAAGTCAGGAAAGGAAATCCTCGAGCCGATCTGCGAGCGGGCCTCGCAATTCACCGCCGACGGACTTGCCAGAGTAAAGATCAAGAAAATAGACAGCGGCTATATCGACAGGGATGGAAAGATTTTCGGACACTATTCCGCCCACGAGCCCTTCAGCGAAGGTCTGGCAGCGGTGAAGAAAGGAAAGTGGGGATTTATCGACAGACAGAATAATATGGTGATTGCCAGACGCTTCGATCATGCCGGCGAATTCCACGAAGGTCGCGGTGCCGTTGCCATAGACAAGCACTGGGGCTTCGTCGACCGGCAGGGCAAACTGGTGGTCCCTACCATCTATTTCAACGTCATGCCTTTCTCGGAAGGGCGCGCAGCAGTAGTTACGGATCGAGGCCTGTTCGGATTTATCGACCCGGACGGAAACGAAGTAATCAAGCCGACCTTTCACGACGCTGCCGAATTCTCCGGAGGTCTGGCACCGGTAATGCGCAATGAGATCTGGGGATACATCGACAGAAACGGAAAATATGCAATCAAACCCCAATTCGAATTTGCCGGAGTGTTCAAAGAAGATCTGGCTGCTGTGCAAGTCAAACAATAAAGACGCTTCTCTTATATCTTTTAGTAGTCTTTCTGAAAAGAAGAAGGAGACCGCCCGGAAGGACGGTCTCCAGAGGAAAGAACCACTATCGCTTATGCCTGATCGGGCAGCCACCTATCAGGAGGCTTCGAACTGCTCCAGAGTGTCGAGATACCACTGGGCCTCGAGAGCCGCCTGGCAGCCGGTACCGGCTGCGGTGATGGCCTGGCGATAACGGGCGTCCTGGACGTCGCCGCAGGCGAATACTCCAGTGACAGAGGTGCGCGTCTGGTCGGCTTTGATATAGCCGCTGCCGGTGAGCTCGAGCTTGCCGGCGAACAGTGCTGTATTGGGCGAGTGCCCGATAGCGACGAAGACGCCGTCCACCTTCACTTCTTCGGACTTCTCGCAGCCGCTCTTCTTGAGCTTGACGGCGCGAACAGTGCCGTCGTCACCGGCGAGGATGTCTTCCACCACGGTATCGAAGACGAATTCGATCTTCTCGTTCGCCTCCGCCCGTGCCACCATGATCGATGAGGCACGGAATTTGTCACGACGATGAACGACTTTGACGCTCTTCGCGAAACGCGTGAGGAACACGGCTTCTTCCATAGCAGCGTCCCCGCCGCCGACCACGATCACGTCCTTGCCGCGGTAGAAAAAGCCGTCGCACGTGGCGCAGACAGAGACACCACGGCCGGTGAGCTTCGCTTCGGCCGGAAGACCGAGCATCCGGGGCCGGGCTCCGGTGGAGATGATGATGCTGTCGGCTTCCACGGTCTTCGACTCGGTGACGATTGTGAAAGGGCGGGAGCCCAGCTCGACGCTCGACACATCCTCGGTGAGAAACTCGGCACCGAACTTGACCGCCTGCTCACGCATATCGGCGACAAGCTTGTTGCCGTCCACACCTTCGGGAAAACCAGGGAAGTTCTCGACTTCGGTGGTGGTGGTCAACTGACCGCCAGCCGCAAATCCTTCGATAACCAGAGGCAGGAGCTGAGCGCGAGCCGCATAGATAGCCGCTGTTAGCCCTGCCGGTCCGCCGCCTATGATGACGACTTTGCGTTTTTCGTTCATGGCATTCTCCATGTTTGCTGAGACTGTCGAATGCACCGGCTCGAGACAGAGTCGGGGAATTCGGGACAGAAAGAAAAACAATCAGATAGAGAAGAGTTGCTTACCCTTCGAAAAACAGAAAAGTACAAAGACCTGAAAAGCTTAGGAAAAAGAAGACGTCCACACCAAGCTCTGTTAGGAGTATCGACATATCGCAGCTAGCACTTCTTGACTACTTCAAAATATCACAATGCAAGCAAAAAGCCCGACGGGAGTCGCTTTCGCAAAGCCTGATCCGGGCAACCAATTCGAGCCGATCATCGAGGAAAGCCGTCAAAGCCTGACAGGCAAGGGAGCACAAAAGATTGTGTCAACCAGAGCAATGTGAGACAGATCTCAAGAGATCTATGTTCGCTTATCTTGATAACCAGATCGAGCTTTTTCTAGTCTTTGAGCCTCCACGCTTTCATCTTTCTTCGAGGCCAGTTGTTCAACTTCCCAGTTCAAGACACCTGTTACCAGTCCACGCACAAAACACGCCTCGTCGGACGAGAAAGCCTCTACCGGCTACGGAGACTGTTATGCCATCAAGTTCCCTGCCCGAGAGCGACTTGCAGGAAACACACCGAGTGCTCGTTGTCATCGACATGCAGCCTGACGGTTTCCCACTTGCAAGATCGGTTCTGAGACAAGTCATGCGGGCCATCGCCGAGGCGATGGCCTCGTCCTGGCTTGTTCTGATCGTGGAATTCGACATCGAATGCGCCGGATCTACAGACCCGGCCCTCATGTCCATGCTTGCCGGCTATCCACACTGGAAGCTGGTCAAGAAAAAGGCTGAAGACGGCTCTCTCGAGGTAATCGAGTCAGTCGCCGAAGCCGGAATGAGCACCGCCTGTCCATTCCCGGGCTTCCGGTTGGCGGGCGTAACCACCGACGATTGCATCAGCAAGACGGCTCACGGGCTCGCTCAACGCCTGCCTGACTGTCTTGTGGAAGTGATCAAGGACGCCTGCTTCAACTGGCAGGGCTCCCGCTTCGACTGGAGCCAGTTCAGTAGGGCAGCCAACATCGTGCTCATTTAAGAACGACACCCTATCCCACATCCTTGAAGGATTACAAGATATGTCCAACTCCAAGAAGACACGCTTCGTGCGTGGTCCCATCAACGGTATCAGTGAATTCAAGCTCGGCAACGGGCTCAAAGTCCTGCTCGTTCCCGACCACAGCGCCGCCGTCGTCACCACCATGGTGATCTACAAAGTCGGCAGCCGCAATGAAGGTCCGGGCAACACCGGCTCCGCTCACTTCTTCGAGCATCTGATGTTCAAGGGCAGCCGCCGTTTCCACGAGGGCAAGGGCAACAACCTCGACGCCCTGCTCAAGCAGATCGGCGCCGACTACAACGCCTACACCTGGAACGACGAGACGGTCTACCACGAAATGGTCTCCTCCGAATACCTCGAGCTCTGTCTCGCTCTGGAGGCCGACCGCATGCGTCATCTTCGCGTTACCCGCGAAGACCGCGACTCCGAGATGACCGTCGTCCGCAACGAGATGGAGCAGGGCGAGAATCATCCGTCCCAGGTGATGTCCAAGAAGCTCTGGGCCGCTGCCTTCACGCAGCACCCCTATCACCACGACACCATCGGCTCCCGCACCGAAGTCGAGAACGTTCCTCTCGCCAACATGAAGGCGTTCTACGATCTCTACTACTGGCCCAACAACGCCACTCTCGTTGTGGCCGGTGATTTCGAGACCGATGAGGCCCTGGCCAAGATCGAGAAGCACTTCGGCCGCCTGCCGCGCTCGCCCCACAAGATCCCCCGGGTCTACACCGTGGAGCCGGTTCAGGAAGGCGAGAACCGCTTCGAGATTCGCCGGGCCGGCAATCTCTATTGCCTCTCCCTGGGCTATCACGGACCGCAGGCGACCCATCCGGACTATGCGGCTCTGGACCTGCTCTGCCAGGTGCTCGGTAGCAGCAGCTCCCGTTCCAGCCGGCTCTACAAGCGCCTGGTGGAAGGCGGCATCGCCTCCAGCACCTACGCTTATATCCGGGCCATGGCCGATCCCGGTCTGATCACTCTGGACATCGACCTGACTCCGGAAGCCTCTCTGGCTGACGCCGAGACCGCGGTTCTGGACGAGATCGAGAAGCTCAAGAAGGAGCCTCTCGGCACCGCCGAGCTCGAGCGTATCAAGAAGGGTCACATCAAGAGCTTCCGCCTGCGCATGGCGGACACCCGCTCTCTCGCCTACCAGCTCGCCGGAGCCGAAGCCGCCGCCGACTGGCTCTGGCTCACGAACCGTGAACGCGCCATCGCCGCGGTCACTCCGGAAGACGTCCAGCGCGTGGCCAACGACTATTTCGGCCGCGAGAACCGCACCATCGGCAGTTTCATTCCGAAGACCGATGAGGAAGTCGCAGCCGGCAACAACGCGGCGGAAGAGCCCGATTCCGTGGCAGTGAAGCCCAAGAAGGCGAAGAAGCGCCGTCCGGCGGACCCGGATGCCGTCTTCAAGACCCTGGCTCGCTTCACCGGCAAGAAGCCTCTTCGGACCTCCATCAGCCAGCGGATCACGAGCCGCACGCTCGCCAATGGACTGACCGTCAACGTGCTCACCGAGAAGGTCGGCACCGGCGTCGTCGCTGTCGGCGCTGCCGTCCGCGCCGGCAACTATTTCGAGCCCCAGTCCCGGCAGAACCTCTCCGACATCGTCGGCGACATGCTGCCCATGGGCTCGAAAGGACTCGACAAGGCTGCCCTGGCCGACCGGCTCATCGAGCTCGGTCTCACCAGTGGCCTGCATGTCTGGGTCCGTCCTTTCGTGGCGCAGACCTCCCTCCAGGTCATGCGTGAAGACCTGGGCGACGCCCTCGGTCTGCTCGAGACAGTGCTCCGGGAGCCGGTCTTCAACCAGGCCGATCTGGACACCGTCAAGCGGCAGTGGATCCATCGCTATCGCGAGGAGCTGGCCGAGCCCGGCTCCATGGCTCAGAACGCCCTGGGCTCGGCGCTCTATGCTCCCACCCATCAGTTCTACCAGAAGCCCGTCGCCGAGCAGATCGCCGATCTCGAGGCGATGACCGTGGCAGACCTGAAGGCGTTCCACGACCAGCAGTACACCCCGGGCAACACCATCCTCAACATCGTCGGCGACATCGAAGCCGACGCAGCCATCGCGCTCATC
>JAGQHH010000471.1 GCA_020431945.1 Cyanobacteria bacterium HKST-UBA02
GGCCAAGCGACTCAAACAGATGCTGGTCGGCGCTTACAATACCACCAAAGCCTGAGCTATCGCTCCGGTAGCCAGCGCAGGCGCAAATTCACTGTCTCTTCTCGTGCCTCTATATTTGGTATCACCAGATCGGCGTTGTCTTTCAGGGCTGTCTTCAAATTGCTCCAGGACGGTGTGGAGAGCATGACCATATAGCCGTCCGAAACAAGGGATGCCCTGTCCTCGACCTGACCCCCACTCAGGCAGATGAAAGAGCCCAGGATACGATCCGGCTTCTGAGCCGGATCCGCCATGATGGCGCTGCCTTCTTTGCATCCATGACGCCATACCAGGGTAGCATCCGCTGCCGGGCTCGGCGCCGTCATCAAGCGAATAGCAGTGTTGTCCGGCATCCGGTCAAGCCCGCTGGCCAGCGATCGTGCCGAACGCCAGGAAGTCTCGAGGACGAGGTCGGCATCCTCCAGATAGACGCAGGTGTCCCGGGAGCGCACCGCCAGGATGCTGGCGATGGGATCGGAGGTCATTGCATTCACTACTTCCCGGTCGATGAAAACATCCCTGTAGGGATTGTTGACCACCGGATAGGGATACCATCCGTAGTGCTGACCCATCAGCGAAAGCATTCTGGTGGCTCCGAAATATTTCACCACCTCGATTTCTTGCTCGAAAAGCCCGATGGCGGCAACGGTCGGACTGTCGAGGAAATCGAAGCCGGCCAGACCGTTTGCTGGAGCATACACGACCCCGGAATAGGAATTCTCGGGCATCTCTTCGAACTCGGTGACAAGCCCGTTGTCCACCGGGAATTCCAGCCGCTCGTCATAGCTCATATCGCCCAGGATGCGAAAGAAATGAATCAGATCCTCGGGAAAGTCGTCATTGTCCGCTGCCCTGTTGACACAGAACATAGCCTCGGGAGTGCGCCCTTGATTGAGGCCCTGGCTGACCAGAGCCCAGCAGGATAGCCCTACAGGAGGTGGCAGATCGACGCTATAGACAGCCAGAGAAAATGACCGTCGGGTGAAGAGCTCTCGCGTATCGACTAGCCTGGCGTTTTTCAAGAGCCAATCTCCTTGCCCCGGGCCGACTCTACGAAGAGGCTTTCGTACGATTGATTGAGGCTGCCCAATAGCCGATCCCAGATGTCTGTATAGAATCCGAAATTGCAGTCCGGATCACGGTGATGCTGAGCATGAAAAGTGCTGGTGGTGATATCGCGCAGGATCGGGATCTTCACCCAGCGCCAGGGAAAGGGCTCTACTCCCACATGTCCGAGAGCACCGAATGCGGCATTGAGAAGCAAGTAGAAGACTATACCCGCCCAGCTGGCCTGATAGATGGTCAGGACCAGGAGCCAGAGGCTGCCGAAGCCCAGGACCTCCAGGGGGCTCATTACGAAAAGGGACAGGGGACGCACGCGCTCGTAGCGGTGGTGGGTCTGGTGCACATATTCGAAAATTCCCGGAATGTGCACGATCCTGTGGGTCGCATACATCAGGAAATCCATCATCATCGTCAGGACGAAGACGTCCAGCAGAGCCGCCAGACCAGCCTCCCTCCTGATAACGATGATGCCATGTTTCCAGAGATACCATCCGGCAAGGGCTACCAGGCTGTTGCCGATAACGCACACGACGGCCAGCCTGATTTCATCGGCTGAGAGCTTGTCCGGCCTGGCGTAGATGATTCTTTCGGAACAGAGACGGACCACCAGGTAGCCGCCTCCTACACAGAGCACGAACTGCAGGATGTTCTGGATGAGGAGCCAGAAAAACGCCTCATAAGCGCTGATTGAGGCGAAATAATCGAGAAGATTGAGGAGCAGATCGGACTCCATGTCTATGCTATGAAGGAATTCCTCTGAAGACACAGCGATTATAGCTCAAATTCACGCAACAGCGCATCCCTTCGGCGGGGTTCTGCGTGTGATACCACATATGATATCACGTATCGTTCGCTGCGACTGGACATGGGGCACCGTTTGTGGTATATTAGTAAATGTGGAAGCGTATTGACCGAATGAGGCTGCTCCGAGATTCGCGAGCGGCATCTGTTCCAGTGGCGGTAAGAAAAGAGGTGGTATTGTGAATAGATTGATCGATCTCAAAGACACTTAGCGACTCTATTCTTCGATCTAATAGAAATTTGCAGTTCGAGAAAGAGAGGTATTAATGAGAGCAGGAGACCAGAAACTGTTTGGAGTGATTCGCGAGTGTTATCCGGTACTGAGCTGGGTTCATCTCGAGGATGGAGCAGAGGTGAAGCAGGCCCCGGATGAGCTCAAGGATGATATTAAACGGCTGGATAAGCTCGGTATTGTCTACAAGCGTAACAATCGCAGCCTGGGAATCAGATGGCAGCGTCTGCGCAAGATCGTCGAGCGAAACAACACAGGGATGAACGTTCCCTTCGAGCACGACAGGCTGCTGGAGTATTTCGCCTGAACTATAATGAAAATTGATTGTCTCGAGGCTTGTCTATGCAGCGTCAGGGCGAGAAGGAAAAGGTCCGCCTCCGCAGTGGAGAGTCATTCGTCCCCGCTGAGATAGTGGCGGCGGCGCCCAGTTGCCCTACTGCCCCCGGGACGACCCGGAGCTATGCCGCCCTGGTTCTGATCACCACCCTTATCGGAGCCGGAGCCGTGGTTCTGGGCGTCAGCCAGGCAGAATCCTGGAGCCGGTTGCTCGTGTGCAACGAGGAGATCGTCCTGGCCCGGGTGGACATCGAGCCGGGCCAGGTGATCAAGAAAGACATGCTGATTTTGAGAAGCCGGAAGGATCTGGCGCCTGCCGGCTCCTACTCGGCTGTCGATGATGTGGTGGGTTTGCGGGCCCGGGATGCGATTGTCGCCGGAAGCACTATCACCAGAGGACTTTCCATGCCTGAGTGGGAGCATCTCGGTCGCCTGATGGCGGGTGGGGCGATGATGGACTTGCGTTTGAAAGCCACCCGGTTGCTCAGTATAATCCATAACCAATGAGCCCTCGAACCTTACTCTTTGTAGCGTGTCTCGTCGCTTTTGCTTGTCATCCGGCGAATTGCCAGATCGGCTTCTCCTCCCAGAGCCTCATGACCGATATGCGCAATGTCGCTTCGGTGGTCCGGGACTATTACCGGAAAGAAGGCAGCCTTCCCGCCAGCACTGCAGATTGCGACAGGCTTCTGGGAGTTCTCTATAAGCGCACATCCCGATTCGATCCCAGCCAGCCCATGCCGATGCCTACCAGCGCCGGCGTATTTCGAGTGCTCGATCGATTCAGGGTGGTCTATGACACCTCCATCGATCAGAAGAGCAATCTCGACCTGGTCTGGCGCCGCACGCCACCGACCTCCTGGAACGGCACCGCCGGCAGCATTGGAATCGTCAGCAACGGCGAAAAGCGATTCCTTGTTTTCGGAATCGGCGAGAACGGCGAGCCCCTCAGGTCCGAAAACGGTCAGGCGATCTATAACATCTATGATTTCGATTCTGAAGAAGGAGATGGCGAGCGGCTTTTCTGAGGTCAGGCCAGGGCTTTGGCTTCGAGCTCCTGCCAGCGCTCGTAGAGGCTCTCGAGCTCTTTCTTGAGGATCTCCTG
>JAGQHH010000472.1 GCA_020431945.1 Cyanobacteria bacterium HKST-UBA02
ATGGTGCAGGCCCTGACCCCGCTTGCTCAGGAATCGACCCACCGGTGTATCTTCACCCAGGGGCTCGAGAAGCTCGATATGCGTGTTTCCCATATCCAGCTTGGCAACACGAACTCCCTGCTCCTCCACGGTCTCGACGCATATGCAGCGAGCTTTGAGGCTCCTTGTATAGAACTCCAGAGACTCCTCGAGATTATGCACAGCCACCGCAATGTGATCGACTCTAAGCTCCGACATGAATCCTCCTGACCTTCTTAGCGAGGGGCGGCAGGTCAGGGACCGAAACCGGAAGCGCGTTCCCAGAACTTATGCCATTTGTTGAAAATGCGCAGCTCGCTGAACTCATCATACTCTTTCCAGGTGCTCATCAGCCTGGTGGCTCGCTCGATGGCGCTCACCTGATCGAAAGGCGCCCAGACTTCGCCCCTCCACTTGGGATCGTAATAAAAGCGATTCAGGGCAGTGGTCAGATTGATAGAGGTATCGACATTCAGCATATAAGCCTGACCATCCTCCCTCACAGGGAAAAAGCCGTTCTCCGCCGGTGGTGGAACAAGACCTTCTCGCCTGGGAGCATGCGGCTCTTCGATGAACGCAGGAGCTTTGCGATTGCGAAAGAGTCGATCCGGAATACTGTCTTTCGCGGAGACTGGCAGACCCTGGAGCATGAGCACCATCAGGGCTGAAGCTATAAGAATTCTCATAATCAAGCGGGCTATCCTTCTTCCCATGCCGCCCGGACATCCCTGAAACCCGGAGTACGGCGGCAGCCACACTATCATATTCCAGAAAGCAGCCCGGGTGGTAGAGACGGCTTATAACTTAAATAAACATGCTTGGAAACGGGCGCCCAGTGAAGTAGACTTTGCCACTTGATTATTTTAGTTTCGTGGAGTTTCCCGGCGATGGCACTGAATCTGCAAAAACTCGAACAGAATCTCGCAATCAAGCTTGCTGCTCTGGTTGCCGGCAGCCTTATCACATTTCTTTCGCCCGTGGCCGCGCAAGCGGATCAGCCACCGGTCAAAGAGTTCACCTACGAAGACGCTCTCAAGGCCCTGGAGCAAACCAAGGAGCACAGCAAAGCAGCCGAGAGCTGGGGAACGCCACGGACCGTGGCTGTCCCGGATGGTGTCGACCCCAACAAGGTGATCGAGCAGAAAGCCATCAAAGTTCCTGGAATTCTCGGTCTCGATAAAACCGGTCCCGATCACATGACACCGATCACAGTGGACCCCACGCAGCTACCCAAGCCCACGGCTCAATCCCAGACCCCGGAAGCGAACCCGGAAAGCGCCTTCGCCGCTGCTGCGACCACGCAAGCCAAGCCCGCAGCGGCCCAGGCACCGACACCGGGAGCATCGAATGAGCAGCCGGGAGGCTGGGACTGGCTCCAGTCCCAGGAGAACGCCGGACAGACCCCTAATGGCGCCGCCGGCAATGCCGTTCAACCAGTAAGCAACACTCCGGTGAGCTCCGCAGGAGCCCCGGTACCGTCCCGCGCTCCGCAGAGCACCATGACCACCACTTATGAAGCACCGGTAGCGACCCAGGCCGCAGCCCGGGCTCAAGAGGAGGAGCAGATCCTCGATCAAGAGCAAGAGCCGGAGCAAGCACAAGCGCAAGAACCAGATCAGGAGCAAGCCCCAGCCCAGGCCGCAGCGCCGGCAGAAGAGACTCCCAAGGATGCCGTAGCTTGCTACAACCGCGCAATCAAGCTGCATCTGTCCGGCAAGCTCGATCAGGCCATCGAAGAATACGGCATGGCGCTTCAAGCCAACCCGGAGCTCGGTCAGGCCCATTGCAATCTCGGTCTCATCTATAACCAGCAGCATCGCTACGACGAAGCCATTGCCGAGTTCCGCAAGGCCCTGGCGATCAATCCCCAGGACGCCATTACCTATAACGGCATAGGAGCCGCCCTGAGAGCCAAGAACGACCTGGACGGCGCCATCAAGAACTGGCAGACCGCCATCTCGCTCAAAGACGATCTGGCCACCGCCCACTACAACCTGGGTGCCGCTTATGAAATGAGAAAAGAGTACGACAAGGCCCTCGATCAATACCAGAGAGCCACCGAAAGCGATAACCGCCTCGGTGAAGCCTACTACCGCACCGGTCTGATCATGAGCCGCGAGAACCGTCTCGAAGACGCCAAAGAGCAATTCACCAAAGCTCTCAAAGTCTCGGACAAGGCCGACTACAGCGAAGACGCTCGCCGTCGTCTCGCTACCCTGGAGCAGAAATCCCAGTAAGCGACAGGACAATCAGACTCGAAAGGACGGCTTCTAGCCGTCCTTTTTTGCTCAGGGCTGACCGCCGGCAATGCGGTCCACAACTCCGCTGGTGCTCTTTCCCGGAACCAGGGCGAGGATATGCACCTTGCCTCCGAAAGATTCCACCACCGGGGTCTCTTCCAGCTTTTCCGGGCTATAGTCGCTACCTTTCACATGAATATCCGGCTTGATCTCTTTGAGAAATTCCACCGGCGTATCCTCATCGAAAATCGTCACATAGTCGACACAGGCGAGACTGGCCAGGACTTCCGCGCGATCGTCCTGGCTGTTTATCGGTCTTGTCGGGCCCTTGAGACGGCGCACCGAGTCATCGCTATTGATACCGACCACGAGCACATCGCCCAGGGCCCGAGCCTGTTTCAGGATGCGGGTATGCCCGACATGGAGGATGTCGAAACAGCCATTGGTAGTGACGATCTTCTTGCCCGACTTCCGCAGGTCCTCAGCCAGTCCGGCAAGCTCATTTCTAGCAACTACGTTATCTAGCAAATCCTGGCTCCTGTGCCGTCGCATTGTTTTCTCAAACTCTATCAAAACGGCTGACGATATAGTTTGAAGAATAAAAAACCACTGAAAATTATTCCTCAAACTAGATCATGCCGAATGACGCACTCTGTTATGGCAATATTCTTTTATATGCCCTAGTAGTCTAAAGTAAAAAAGATTACGAGACAGACCCCCGGGGGAGGTCTGAATCGTAATCGAAGTGGCATCAGCCGCGGTAACCCTCACGCAGCTTCCTGCGAAGCTGGGCTTTCACCGCCCTGGAGAAGGACGAGGCAGCCACGGCGTTGAGGTTGACCTCGAGGAACTCGCGGTCGCCCCAGCCGAAAGCCCGTTGCAACTTGCGATATTCGTCGCTGAGCTGCACCTCGGTGAAGAGGGTGCCGTCGGTATTGACGGTTACGAGCTTGCCTTCCTTCAGGAAGCGATCGATGGGATGGTCCTGATAAGAAGCCACCTGCCCGGTGACCTCGTTGGAGGTCGGGCAGACTTCCAGGTACTGGCCCCAGTCGCCCTTGATACCATGCCCGATACGCCGGATCTTGTGAGCGGCGATGAGCTTGATATCGGTAGCGGTGGGCTTGCGGGTCTCAGTGAGATGGATGGTCAGGTCGATGCGGCCCCGGCTCTTCTCACGCACATACTCCGCAGCGTCGATCCACCAGGGAAGCACGCCGGGATTGAGCTCTTCGTCGGCTGCCAGGTCGAAAACACCGACATGACGACGATAGCGAAGGCTGAGGTCGGCGAGGCGGAAAGCCATATCGCGATCCTCGTGCCTGAGAGCGCAGACGATGAGCTTGACGGGGAAAGGCGATGCGGAGATGCCTTCGATGACCGGCTCCATCACCTCGTCGAGGCTGAGACCGCCCATGGTGTGGAGCTGAGGCGCGAAGCGCAACTCCATGCCGATGATACCGTCCTTGACGGCAGTGGCGATCCTGTCCCTGGTGATGGCCAGGAGGTCATCCTGGGTCTGCATCAGGGGAAGAACATGGTCGACGATGGCCTGGACATAGTTGGCCAGGGACGCCTGGGCATAGGAGGCGATAAACTTCTGGTAGCGCGTAGCAGCCAGAGTGCGCAGACGTCGACGGTCCCAGCCGGTGGCGGCTTTCGCCTCCTGCCAGGGAGAAACGACATCTGCCGGGAAAGCGATCTTGGCCTTGTCGAAACCAATCTCATCCCAGCGAGTCAGCATCCTGAGCGGCTCCGGAGAGCAGTCCAGGTGTTCGTGGATGAGAATTTTCGGCTTCGCCTGCATCTTGCGCTTGCCCAGAACAGGGTAACTGGTTTTTGTATTACTCATGTTACAGTCTCCAACCGTTTTCAGCTGCCCATGGCAGCTTCTAGTCGTAGTATCGGCAAGAGCTCACCCGAGCTCCGCCCTGAGAAATATCGATTCCGGTCTCTTCGCCTCGCGGAGGACGAGCGGTCTAACCTGCTTCTGGTCGACGGGCTTGAGTCTTCGGTTTTCGGTAGGGGGTCGAGAAGGAAATCGAGAGGAATTACTCCTAGACCCTAGTAAAGGCTTCTTGACATAAGCAATAAGCGAAGCCTTCCAAATTCACCTTGCCTATAAAAAGCATGTAATAATATTAGGCTGTGCATCATGACAGCCGGTCTCGAGAACGCCTCGGCCCGGTCCGAGAGCCGGAATACCAGGCAGCAAGAGAGCTAGCGCAGCTCCATCAGATATTGAAGCCCCTCAACAGCTTCAAATACCGGGTAAACCTGGTGGCAGAAGTGCCGGACAAGCGATAAGATGACCCTGAGCGTAAAGCTAGACAAGGAGAAACTGGCATATGTCCATGGGCGGTAAAGCAGGTGAAGTGTTCACCGAGATAAACGTGACGCCTCTGACAGACGTCTTTCTCGTGCTGCTTGTCATCATGATCCTGATCGCGCCCCTGGTCAATCAGGCCGTCCTGAAAGTGTCCCCTCCCGGGATATCGACAGCCCAGACACCTCCCAAAGACGACAAGCCCAAGGTGGAAGCCAATGTCACCGCCGACGGACGAATCTCGATCAATGGCGCCCCCATAGATCCGCCCGACACCAAGGCGATTATGGACGCCATCAAGGCGGAGCAGGCGAAGAATCCCGAAGCCGAGCTGCCTCTTATTCTGGCCTCCGACGAAGACGCCCTTCAGAAGCACGTGGTCTCCGTAATGGACGCAGCTGCCGGCTGTGACATCAAGAATATGGTCATCCTGCCGCCGAGGCCTTCGGGCAAGTAAACTTGCCACTACAGCCAGTATCACAACCGGAGCCCGATAGCGGGGGTGCGGAAAGCTTGCGTCAGCCGCGCTAGGGCGGATCTCAGCACCACGAGTGCCTGAAGGCCCTCTCACAAAAGTTCTAAACCATTATGACTATTACGATACCGAGTCCAGAACCAGATCTTCGCCTGTCTTTTAATTAGAGACAATTCGTGAAGCACAGGAACTCGTGAATTGAATTGAGATCAGGCTCAGAGCTACGTTCTTGACATTCCTGTCTGATCATTCGAACAAGTAACTTCCCCAGAGCCCTCACCCCGCCAGATGCATGCCCGATCACGCCACCTAACGGTGTCGCGTGAGTTCTATGTCCGCATGCAGACCGGCACGAACAAGACGAAAGGAGAGAACCATGGATATCAGATCCGGCTCGAAAGCCGCCAGCTTGAGCAACTTCTCGCCCCGTCCTTTCGTCTTCCGCGGCATACCTGCTGCGTCGATGGAAGGGCTTCTGCAGGGCTTGAAGTTCAAATCGCCCGAGATGCAGCGGCATGTCATGACGCTTGTCGGCAAAGCCGCCAAGTTCAAGGGCAAAGGCAAGAAATGGTGGCGCACCCAGACACTCTGGTGGCAGGGTGAGCCCATCGAACGGGATTCGAAAGAGTTCCAGGACCTGCTCGACGAAGCATTCACCGCGCTTTTCGAGCAGAATCAGGCCGCCCGAAGGGCGCTCCTGGCCACCGGCAAAGCGGTGCTCACTAACAGCATCGGCAAGAACGATTCGAAACGGACCGTTCTCACCGAGCAGGAATTCGTCTCACGCCTCATGGCTCTGCGAGCCAGATTCGAGCGAGAGTCGAGCTCCTGAGAAGGGAGTCGTAATGGATAACAGCTTGATGAAAGCGACGTTCAGCTCCCTGAAGCATCCGGCTTTCCGCTGGTATTGCCTGGGAGTGATTGCTTCTCTGACCGGGTCCTTGATGCAGGAAATCGTCGTCGCCTGGATCGCATACCAGATGACCGGTTCCAGCTTCGTACTCGGCTCGATCCTGTTTTGTTTCCAGATTCCGATGCTCACCCTGGGCATCATCGGTGGATTCGCCGCCGACCGTTTCGACCGCAAGAGAATCATCGTCTGGACCCAGCGAGCAGCGCTCCTGGTTTGTCTGACATGGTTCTCGCTCTCAGTCACCGGACACCTGGCCGTCTGGCACCTCTATGTGCTCTCGGCTGTGTTCGGTCTGATAGTGGCGTTCGAGATACCGGCGCGATTCGCCGTAATTCCCCAGCTTGTCAGCGACGAGGACATCATGAATGCCTTCTCGCTGGACAGCCTGCTCTTCTACTCAGGCAGAGTAGCCGGACCGGCTCTGGCGGCGGTCATGCTCGGAACCCTGGGGGCGACGGCTTGCTTCGCGGCAAACGCGCTCACCTATGTGTTCGAGCTCTTCACCCTCCGCTACATTCATCCGAAACCCAGAGATGAGTCCCACAACCCGGGGCT
Organism: Cyanobacteria bacterium HKST-UBA02; assembly: GCA_020431945.1. The sequence goes on from JAGQHH010000472.1 coordinate 6,528, forward strand.
CCGCGAAGCATTCGCCTTCGCCTACGGAAACAGCTCGATCAGAAGACTCCTCCTGATGGTGGCTGTATTCAGCTTCTGCGGCGTCTATATCCCGCTCATGCCGGTCTTCACCAGCCTGCTGCACGGGAACGAGACCACCAACGGACTGCTGGTGGCAGCCTCCGAGATAGGAGCCATGGTCGGCTCTCTCATCCTCGCCTATGTCACCGCCACGAAGACCAGGGCCGCGTCGCTTCCCCGTTACGTGGGCGTGGCCGGATTCTCCTACGGGATATTCCTGGCACTCTTCGCCGGCTCAGGCAGTGTCGCCGTATCCATGGCAATGATCGTCCCGGTAGGCTTCTCCATGACCATCGTCCTGATCGGCAGCCATGCCCTGGTGCAGAGTCATGTCGAGGACAGGATGAGAGGAGTGATTTCCACGGTCTTCTGGATGTACTCCTACTTCGGGATGTTCGCCATCGGCGGACCGGTATTCGGATGGCTCGTCGAAAAGCTCGGGCCGGCGGTAACGATGCAGACCGGCGCAGCCGCCTGCATTGTGACCACGGCACTTTACCTGTACTCGAAGAGCAGAGAAGAGAAACGAATATGACCTATCAACTCGCACCACTTCTGGTGGCCTGCGCAGCGCTCATGGGCGGACTCGTCCTGGGCAACAGGCTCGCCAGGATTCAGCGCGCGGCATTCCTGCGCATACCTTTCGCCATCGCGCTCATCGCCCTGTTCATCTACGGCAGCGTGGCGACCAGCTTTCTAGTCGCCACCCTGGCCAAGCTCGGTCTGGGCGAAGCCTCTCGCTATATCGCGGTGGCTCTTCAGGCGTTGGTCTCCGGAGTCCTCTTCGGACACCTCTTCGCCCCGAACAAGCCTGCTTCCAAAGACGACGAGCCTGGCTCGGACGGCAAGTGAGCAGTCCCTCAACCTGAACCGAACCGGGAAACTCGCAAACCATGTGCATGAACCAGATTGGTATCATGGGCGGTACCTTCAACCCGATTCACAACCTGCATCTCCTGGTCGGTCAACTCGCCCGGGAGCAGCACAATCTCTCGAAAGTGCTGTTCATCCCATCCGGTAGCCCCCCTCACAAGAAGGAGGGCTTGCTCGGGCGGGAAGAGCGTTTCGAGATGGTCGAGGCAGGCATCGAAGCCGAAACCGGATTCGAAGCATGCAGGCTGGAGATCGATCGCCCCGGGACGACCTGGTCGATCGACACTCTTTACGAGCTGACCGAACTCTACAGAGGCGAGGTCCGGCTCAACTTCATCATCGGAGACGACAATCTCCGGGTTCTGGCAGACTATGACCGGCGCGATGAGTTTCTCTCTCTCTGCCGCATCCTGGTCTGCCCGCGTCGGTACAAGAACACCGCCTACCGGCGGCGTATCTGGAGAAAGATGGTGCCGGGCGCTGATATGGCGTTCATCGATTGCCCCCTCTTTCCGCTCTCCTCCACCATGGTGAGAGACTGGATCGCAGCAGGACGCTCGGTGCGTTATCTCGTACCGGCAAGGGTCCACTCAATTCTTTCCGGTAGCGGCTATTACCGGAACCGTCCCTGAGGGTCACGACTATGAAACATTCCTTCAACACCCCCTGCGATCGCAACTCCTGTTTGTGCGCATCCGGCGATGCTGGCCAGCCGACCAGAGTCATCCATGCCGGACTCGAGTACACCGCCGGCGGCGAGAAGCACTGCGACTCCATCGAGATCACGGTGCCGGCAAGTTTTCACCGCGGCCAATGGCTCAGCGCCCTGACCTGCGCCACCCGCCGGATCATCACTCCGACCGGCGCCCGCTACGGGGTCCTGAAGTTCCGCCTGGATGGAAGCGACAAGCTTCTCTCCGTACTGGAGGTGCTCTCTGACCTCTGGTACCGGATCACCTGGCGCGGCACCCAGTACACCGGGAGCCACTTCGTGCCGATCTGGCCCGGTCCGATTCCGGTGCCGCCTCCGGCGCCCGCCAGCGCTCAAGCCGCTCTTGCTTGAGAGGGACAGTCTGAGCCTGTCTCTCAAGTCACCCCCCGGTTTTCTTTTCGACAGCCGGGGCCGAACGACCCAGAATCACTAAGGAAGAATCATGTGCATCTCAATCGCACCCGTCAGCTTCGGAAACACCGTCACCGGTCTCTATGAGGCCGACGACAAGACCCACGTCATCTTCTACCAGAACGTCGTCAGCCAGAAGGGCGCTTCCACACCTGTGACCAGGACGCGTTCACGTCGCGGCGCTACTGCCCCGTCCAACTGGACCGGCAGAAAAGCCAGCGGCAACGCCCTGGTCATCCCGATAATGACCGACGACTTCAAGAGCATCCGCTTGCTCAGCGATACGGCGGACACCCCTGACCTCCTGGCCGACGTGCGCCGCTCCCTGCAGCCGCCGCGCCGGCGCTCCCGTGGTAGCCTGCGCGGCTCCAAGGGGATGAGCGACCAGGTGATCATCCAGCAGTTCGACATCTACACCCTGGTGCTGGCCCCGCACGCCTCGCTCATCCCGGACGCCATCAAGAAGGTCCCTGCCGCCAAGCGACCGCCGCTCGAGCAGGAGCTCTTCAACCAGCTCGAAGCCTGGTACGACTGCCCCTTCGCAGTCGCCTGCTTCAGCGACGCCGACGCGGGCGAGTCCAAGCCGGTGGCCTACGCCTATTCGCCCAAGTACCCGGACTACTTCATGATCTACACCCTCGATGGCCACGACGGTTCGGTTCCGAACCTCGATGCCGTCGTGGACCTGGATCACACCGTCTTCGCCGGCAGCTACCGCATGGACGGCGGCAAGTCCGTCGCCTACTCCGACGAGATCCCGGCCGGGCTCGAGAAGTTCGTGCCCAGGTCCGTGGTCGGCAAGGCCTTCCCCAAGGGTACCCGCATGATTAACGGTGACATCGTGGTCGCCGTCGAGGACGTCGTCGCGGGTCGCTTCTCGGCGTTCCGGGCGGTTCCGCCCAATGCCGGCGAGCGTGAGCCCCTGACTCTCGCGGACGCGGAGCGCTGAGCCCGAAGCACCGGTAAGACTCACCGGGAGGAGGGGCTGCTCCGGCAGCTTCTCCTCCTTTCACGAAACCAGGAAAAACGGAGCTAACACAATGCGCTTAGCCAGTGTTATCGCTCTCTTCATCCTGCTTGCAGGCAGTCTGGGCGCAGCCCAGGCAGCCACCAGGCAGGAGGCCGACTATCACCGCATCTACCAGACGGTGAAAGACAGAGCCGTGAACGGCACTGCCGAACTGCCCGCCCTCGAGCACAAGTTCGACGGCAAACTCAATTCCGACCGGGACCTGGGCCAAGCTCTCGACGAGCTGATGGCCTCCGTAAACGGCCGGGTCCTCACCCCCGGGGAATCAAGGGCACACCTGGCCCGGGTAAACAGCAGCTTCATCGGTCAGGGCCTCTCCTACAAGCAGGAGAGCGTGATCGGCGACCGCGGCATTCTCATCAAGACCGTCTTTGCCGACTCCACCGCCGAGAATGCCGGTCTCGAACCAGGGGACCGGATCATCAAGGTAGACGGCGCCGCCATCGAAGGTCTATACATCGGCGATGCCTCGGAGAAAATCCGCGGCACCGAGGGGACCTCGGTCTACCTGACCGTGGAGCGCGAAGGCAACCTCATCGAGCTTCCAGTGCAACGCGACCTGGACGAGACAATCGGCGTCGAGATCGAGAATGACCAGCCTGTCACCATCTATGCGGTAAGCTGGGTCTACCATGACAGTCCTGCCGAGAAGGCCGGCCTGGTCAAGGACGACATCATCATCGCCATCGATGGCACGAGCACGTCTTCCATGGACTCGAGCGAAATCACTGCCCGACTGGGCAAAGACGAGCTCGGGAAGCAAGTCGCCATCACCGTCAAGCGGGGCAGCGAGACTCTCACTGTCAATTCCACCTCCGGTCTGGTGCCGAGCTGGGACCTGACCTTCGGCTTCGAAGGGCAGTCCGGCGGCTATCAGAACGACCTGGAGTATAACCGGGCGATTTTCACCATCAAGAACGTCGACTGGTCGGGCATGGACAGGATGCTGAACGCATTCGTCAAAGACCTCGGCGACTATCCCGGAGCAGTCATCGACCTCCGGGGCGCCCGGGGCGACGATCACCTCGCTGCCGCCCGCATAGCCGCACGCTTCGTGAGTGACGACCGCGTCCTCTTCGGCGTGGTCGAACGGCGCGACGGCAAGGACGTCAACATCGTCTATGCCATCAAAAGCGGTGCCCTGGTGAAAAACACCGACGGCACCGAGGAGATCATCGAGACCGTCCCGGACCCATACAAGGGCAAAATCGTCCTCCTGGTGAACGGCGACACCGCCGGCACCGCCGAGGCTCTCGTCCTGTCCCTGCGCGATGCAGGACGGGCAGAGGTTGTGGGCGGCTCCACAGCCGGCGTATCCGTAGTGAACGCCACCACCGACCCGACAGGAGGCATCGAGGTCAGCTTCCCCGCGGCCCGTCTCCTGACCGCCTCGGCGGCGGAGTTGAAGTCCATCGCACCGGACCGCAGGATTCTCTCCGGCGACAAGAAAGCCGCTGCCGTCAAGGTCCTTGCCGGCAAGGAGTGGTACGAGTCGCCGGACACAATAGTCCTCGCCATGGTCACGCTTTTCGCCCTGGTGATTCTCGGCCTGGTCGCCCTGAGTGCCCGCCGCAAAGCTGGACAGAAGACGCCCGAGCCCGAAGAGCCGCCGGCAAGCGAGCCTGAGCCCGAGACAAATCCCGAGCCGGGACCGAGGAAGAGAGCCAGTCCCTGGCTTCTCCTCCTCCCCCTGCTCCTTGTCGCAGGCATCTTGACCCTGCCGATGATCCTCGACCGAGCCATCAACGGCCCCCCGGCGGGAGCCCACGGCAAGGTCATCGTGACGCTCTACACCGACAGCAAGGACAGCAGCGAAACAAGCATCCTGCAACAGAAAGCGGTAGATGAGCTGGCGTCGGAATATAACGGCGCAATCGAATTCGTCACCGTCGATGTGGGCAAGACCCCGGACCCGGACGTCACCGATGTCCCCTCGGTGCGGGTGAGCAAGATCTGGTACGACGCTAGCGGCAAAGAGATCTCGAAGAGCTGGCAGCAATCGGGAAAGATTCCCAAGCGCCACCTCGTCCAGATGATCGACAACACCGCCTCGTCAAACAGGCAAGGCTGGCCCGACATCGACATCAAGCGCACCAAGCGCCCGTGATTTTGTCGGTCGGTTCCGCATTCGGAGCCGACCGCCTGCAACAAAGGAGTCGGCAACCACTGCCGGCTCCATCTCTTCAAATTGCTCTGACGAGCAAGGAACCAAGAAAATGTCCAACACACATAAGCTCTACGCGGCGATCATTGTCGCCCTGCTGGCAGTCACTGTGGTGGCTGTCAATGTCATGAACTTTCGGGCACGTTCTTACACGTCGCCCAACGTTGTTTCGGTGACCGAAGCGAACTTCGAGCAAGAAGTCGTGGATGCCACCACGCCGGTGATCATCTTTGCCCACGCCCCGGGCTGCGATCCCTGCGACGCGTATCGGCCGGTCTTCCATCACGCCGCCGATGACAATGTCGGCAAGATCAAGTTCGTCTCCGTGGACCTCAAGGCCAACCCGCACATCGCGCAACTCTTCGGACTGCGTTCCGTGCCGGTGACGATCTATCTGAATCCCCAGGGCGGCGGCCGCTTCCTCGCCGGTGGCGTCCCCGGAGCCCTGAGCAAGGATCAGCTCGAAAGGCTGCTCCAGGCATTCCAGGATCCGAACGCGCCCCTCATGGAGATCAACATCGAGAAGACACCTGCGACGCCGGCTCAGCCGACGGCACCGGACGTACAACCCGATGTACAACCAGATGTTCAGCCCGACAACCAGACGGGAAACTGATCGGTATCACCGACATTAAAGTGAGATCACGCCACTCGAGGTAATGCTCGGAGCTTACGTGATCTCGCTACTCAGAGACGGTGGCGCGGCATATGCCGTTCCACCGTCTCTCTTTTTACTATCAATTACTATTAGCTCTTATAGTATAATTCAAATAGAAAGAAACACCGAGGTCCGGACCTGGCACAAGCCGGTATCGGACCCCGATGAATCTTTTCTGCGATCAGTCGCAGCTGGCGGCACAGGACCAGGTGGCCTGGTAACCGCCTTCGACTTCCTTGCAGTGGAAGTCGAAGAAGTCGTAGCCGAGGGGGCTGTAACCCGCCTCGGACTGCGCTTTGCGGGCATCCGACCAGGTAATCGGCTCTGCCGATACGGTGGATTCCCAGTAGATTCGGCTGCTGATGCCCAGACCCGTCTTACGGACCTGGTGAGCCTGGATTTTCGCCGTCATGGCAAATCATCTCCTGTGGCTACTCAGAGCTCGAAGCTCTGCCTCGAATGAGGGATGTTGACTTTCCAGCCTGGCAGCGCTTCCCTGATATGCTGCCGGAACTGCGACAGCGCATCGGGATCGCCATGAACCAGGAGCAATCGCTCCGGTCTTTTCGCGAACTGCTTGAGCCAGGCGATGATCTCGCTATAGTCGGCGTGACCGGAATAGTCGGACATGTATTCGACAGTGGCGCGAACCTCTACCGGTTTCCCGTGGATCAGGACCGAGGATGGCTTCTCGTTTACCAGAGTGTGGCCGAGAACGCCGGTCCCCTGATAGCCGACGAAGATCACGCTGTTATTGCTGCCGGGAAGTCGCTTCTCCAGATGGGCGAGGATGCGCCCACCGGCGGCCATGCCACTGCTGCCGATGACAATCACCGGCTCGCGAGCCGGTTTGTCCAGGGCGCGAGAGTCGGACCAGCGCCGGCATTCTTTGTAGCGCGGCGTGGCAAACGGATCGATCCCGGCATCGACCAGGGTGCGTCCCCGGTCATTGTAGAGATTCTTGTGCTTGCGGTGAACCTTGGTGGCCTCGATAGCCATGGGGCTATCGACGAATACCGGAATCTCCGGGATTCGTCCGGCGGCCATCAGCTCACGCAGGTCGTACAGCACCGTCTGCACTCGTCCCACAGCAAAGGCGGGAATAGTGATGACGCCGTATCCGTTCTCGCGGTGGCGATTCTTGGCCCGGCGATAGGCGCGATTGATCAGCCCGGCGAGATACTCGAGACGGTCCCGCTTCTGATGAAGCTTGTTACCGTATGTCGACTCGCTGATGATCAGATCGGCCTGGCGAACCGGTTGCAAATTGCCGATGATCGGCATGTCCGCTCGACCGACGTTGCCGGTGAAGCAGATCGTCTTCTTCGCTTTGCCCCTGCCGATGGTGACAGAGACGACAGCTGCGCCCAGGATATGGCATGCTTCCGTGAGCTTCACGGTGATGCCGCCTCTCATCTGGTAGCTGCGCCCGTAGGACCAGACCTTTATCCGTGAAAGGCTGGACCGGGCATCGGCTGCCGTATAGAGAGGCTTGACCCGGCGCCCCTTACCCTTGAGCGCGGCGTTCTCCCTGTCGGCAGCCAGCTCTTGCAGGCGACCGGAATCAGGCAGAAGAAAGCGCAACAGGTCTCGGGTAGCGGCATGGGTATAGGCGAATCCCCTGAAGCCGTCTTTGATGAGCTTCGGGAGATAGCCGCTGTGATCGATGTGGGCGTGACTGATGATGACAAAGTCGATGTCACCAGCAGTGATACCCCGCGGCAGGCGATGACTCTTGTTGATATTGTCATTCTCCTGATGCATACCGACATCGAGCAGGAATCGTGTGACACTCGGACCGTCGATGACTTCGACGAGATTGAGCGAACCGGTAACTTCGCCGGCAGCTCCGAGCGTGTGTATCTTGATTTTCGGCGGCTGACTGGGGCTCGTCTTCCGCTCTGGTCTTGTTTTTCTCATGGTAGTCCTTTCTGCCGAAACGCGATGGGCTCTCGAGAGAACCGCTCGTGCTCGGCTTCTTGCGAGAAAAGCCAAGAGCGCACGTGGCCCCGTACGACCGAGGAGCAAACGCCGATGGTGAGAGCATCACCAAGAGTGCCTCGAAAGGCACCCACTCTTGTACTGTTATTGGGCAGGCTGGTCCGATCGATAAATGTCCGGAGATGCAAAAGCACCTCGGAGATCATGATTCATGTGTGGAATTAGTCGACCAGCCTGTATTTCCAGAATTCAAAAACTAAATGACAACCCACTCTAACATCACACCCCCGCATGACAATCTCAAAAAGGGCTCATAAGCCACGCCTTGACACCTTCTTGACATCCAAAACAGCCGCATCAGCCCCAGAAAAGAAGCACCGCAAGCCGGTTGCCATGCGGCAAGTCAGATGCGCTAGCTAGCTCAGGCAGGTGAAAACTCCTGTCCGGGACGGAATGGAAGCCATTCAGCTTCGATCCGGCACCCTCGGGTCCACTATGAATCATGGCATTCGACCCTGTTAGGATGACGTGTTTCAATCCAGTTTTTTTGCAAAGGCAAAACTTACTCTCTTACAGGCTCCGCTCATCTCTTCGAACTGAAAGACCCGTGCTTCCCGCACAGAGTTTCAGAATCGTCGGAGCCTGAATCAACAGAACCAGAAGAATAAGAGAACACCATGGACTACCCGCTCATTGTCTGGGGGGGATTCTTCGCGGCCGTCTTCGCCATGCTCGCTCTGGATCTCGGGCTCTTTCACCGCAAGGCGAAAAGAGAGTCCTTGTCGGCAGCAATTGGCTGGTCCGTAGTGTGGGTAGCGGTTTCCCTGGCTTTTAACGGGGTCGTTTACTACCTCTACGGGCCTGACAAAGCCGTGGAATTCTTCACCGCCTACGTGATTGAGAAGAGCCTGTCCATCGACAATCTCTTCGTATTCCTTGCGATCTTCAGCTTCTTCGGCACCCGGGAAGAGTACCAGCACAGGGTCCTTTTCTGGGGAATACTGGGAGCAATTCTAATCCGGGGCTTTTTCATCGTCTCGGGAACCGCTCTTCTAGCCTATGTGAGCTGGATCATGTACGTATTCGGAGCCTTTCTCGTCTATAAAGGCATCGCTCTCTGGCGAGCCTCTGGCGACGAGGACGGCAAATTCGGGGACATGCTGATCGTCCGGAAATTCAAGCAATTCTTTCCTGTAACCGATCGCGATCACGGTCCGAAATTCTTCGCCAGGGAGACCGACCCGCGCACCGGCAGACTGAGGACAGTTGCGACCACGCTCTTCGTGGTCCTGATCGTCGTCGACTTCGTGGACGTCATCTTCGCTGTCGATTCGATCCCGGCCATCATCGGTATCAGTCAGGACAACTTCATCCTGGTGACATCGAATGTGATGGCAATTCTCGGTTTGCGTGCCCTCTACTCGGTCCTGGCCGCCGTCCGACGGATCTTCCGCTTCCTGCAACAGGGAATGTGCCTGGTCCTCGTTTTCGTCGGCGCCAAAATGCTCCTCACCGACCTCTACCACATTCCGACCACCTGGTCGCTTTCGGTCATCGGAGCGCTCATCGGGGGCTCCATCCTGATCTCGATGATCTTTCCCGAGACCGAAACCAAGAAAAAGCCCTGATGCGATTCACTGCAGACCGGCAGCCTCCCTTGTGAGGCTGTCAGTCTGCTTTTTAAACTCGTCTTTACTATTTGCTTTAGTATTATATTTAATCATCCTGACCGCAATCTGCCAAAAGTCGCGATATACGATGCACAAACCAGCGTTCCTTCTATTTGCAGGTGATAAAAATGAGCAGAGACTCAATCCTCGAAAACCATAATTCGAGCAACGACGGTGGCATAGCGGCACTCTCGATCAATTCGCTCAGCCTGGACGACTTCCGGCAATACAAGAGCACCAATAGAGATATCGCCGTGGATGGGGCACCACCTCTCAAACTAGTGGACGGTCTCGAGCAAACGGAAGACTCTCCCTTGAGCCGCATGAATGAAGCTATTACCAGCAAAGCGGAGGAGACTGTCCGAGGATCGATGAGCCCGGCGGAGAAAGCGAAACTGAGCGAAGACTCGCGCAAATACGGAGAAGATCAGAAGCACTACGAAGAAGAGATGCGCACTGCCATGATGCAAAACTGGCTGAGAGGACCGGACGACTGGCCAAAAGCCCCGGCCAAGCCAGAAAGCATGGTTCGCTACGAGGCGGCCGTCCAGCGCGAGATCACAGCGATTACACGCGGTCTGAAATTCTGACCTTAGAGACCCTCGTGCAGTCTCGCTAGCTTTGAAACCTACGTGATCGCCCCACTGAATCCCGCCTGATCTTGATCTCGAAGATCAGAAGTAAACTCGGAAGCTCTTATCGAATAAGAGCTTCCGGCTTCGTACGTGAGTCTGAGCTGATTTTCAGATCTGATCATATTTTGTTAGTGTCGACTCATATTCTCACACATTCATTTCACCCGGAAAACTAACCGACAACCAGCAGGCAAGGCGCTATTCATGTCTCTCTCCATCCGCTCAGGCGGAATGGGGGGTTTTAGCCTGCAACCGATTTTTGTTGAAACGGCTCGAAAGGAGTAACCACCATGAGCACCTACACAACCATATTCGCTGCCCTGGCGGTGGCGATCGTGGTCGTCAATGTCGTTTCGACCGTCGTCTGGGTCTGGCTCCACAACCTGGTGCTGGCTTCCGACGCGCTGATCGGCGACAGGACGGCCAACCTCTACGCCGGCTATCTGTTCGGCGACCTCATGAAAGGCCGCTTCTACCGCGGACCTTCCATGGTAGCCGCCGGCAATATCGACCGTGACAAGGTCGTGAAAACCGTGAGAGGTTCCACCCAATACCGGTACATCGCAGGTCTCGCATCCCTGGTGCGCGACCTGCCGGTCAACATCGTGCCTTACCTCCTGAACAGGTAGAGGAGAATCCAATGTTCGTCTCACTCGAGCGCCCTCTTCCCGACAAGCATGTCAGCCTCATGGCTCGCAATCTCGCCGGCGAAGCGGACTACCAGCCCGGGCGCTTCCAGTTCGACTCGGAGCGCAGTCGTGTCCAGACAGCCGTCAGCGCGGTCAATCAGGACCTCGCATTCCGCAGCCACAAGCTCTTCGGCATCGTCTTCAACCAGTTCGACTGGGCCGGCACCAGCGGCTGGGAGATCTGGAGCGACAATACCGTGCACCTGCTGGTCTTCGCCCTGGCTGTCGCCCGGCGCCTCGACCAGCCTCTCAATGTGCATGCCGACATCATGGAGCGGATTCTGGTGGCGGCATCGGTGAGCGGCATCAAAGTCGACTTCGACTTCAGCAAGCCGCTTTCGGAGCCTCATCCTGGCGATGAGACCGAGCATCTGGAGAAGGCCATCGGCAATGGCGAGTACTTCGTCATCACCGACGCGGTGATTCCGGAAGAAGTCAGGCAGATCCTTGCGGAGCATGCCTGAGGCCTCATTCATACATCATCCTGAACCTGCGCCAAAAGGCAGGGGAGGCCGGGTCGCCTGACGGTCCGGTGCTGGTCGGCTCAAACGGGAGCCGACTGGGGAAACCTCACTCGAGGTGACCTGACTGTCCTGCTTCCGCAAGACAGTCTGTGTTTTAACTCAACCCGGGAAACTACCATGAAAAACGCAAACGCAGTACGTGAAGAGAAGTTCGACGCCGAGGCTTTCGAACGCGAGACCGGCTGGAGCTGGAGCGATGCGGTGGACGAAGCCGCGACGGTTCAGCGCGAGAGCCGGATATTCGGCCGCCGCCGTCATCATCGAAGCAATCGCGGTGAGAGCTTCGCCCGCCGCTTCCGGCGCCTGACCGGCTGGGACTACGGCGATGCCGTGGACCTGGCTGCCGAGTTGCAGCGCGAGCGCCGCATCTTCGGATGTGTCGCCTGACGCACCACTGGGGCGCCGGTTTCACAGCCGGTGCCCCACTACTTTTCTCTTGAGGAGATACAGTCATGATCAGAATCACGATGAGCCGAGACCGTGACGGAGAACACTTCGACCAGGGCAGCCGCCAGGAGACTCCCATGGAGGCTCTGCGGGTCCTGGTGCAGGCGGAGCTCGCCTACGGCGGGGAGATCACCGAGGCCAGCGGCACTCGCCTGGTGGTCGTCGCCAGGGTGCTCGCCTGTGTGGACACCACCATCTTCGAGGGCACCGCGGCGGAGATGACGGCGCTCAACCAGACCGCGTACTACTACCTGGCTGCCTGCCAGGAGCATGACACGGTGATGGAAGGCGTCCTGGCCGACCTGGCCAGGCTCCCCAACAACGCCGGCGGCAACCCACTGATCATCAGCATGGCCGCCCCCATGTTGATGGGACGCAATCGCCTGGCTTATGCCTCCATGCGTGCCCTGGGTATCACCGACGAGCACGATGTCGCCGCCGGAATGCTCCTGGGCCTCGGGGACTTCTTCAGCGCTCTCGAGTTGATGGAGGAGAACCCCGGCATGAGCCTGGCCGATGTCAGCCAGGCGGTGTCGCCGGCGATGGCAGCCTGAGAGGCGGCCCCGCCGGTCGGTAGAACCGAGCAAACGAGAAAAGACCGGATGGTCCGGTCTTGACGCAGCTCTATGACGGGTTGCGTTGCTTCTAACGGAGGCAACCATGTCTGAGCAGTTTGAAGTAGAGCGAAAATACGCCCTCGGCAAAGGCGACCTGGCTCGAGTGAGGAAACGTCTCACCGAGCAGGGCTTCGTCTTCGTGGGCACCAGGCACCAGCAGGACCACTTCGTTCCCGGCACCCGCAAGCACGAGTTGCTGCGGGTGCGCAGGGAAGGCACGCAACACTTCGCTCTCACCTTCAAGGAGCGGATTGCTATCGATGGGGAGAAGACCCGCCGCGAAAGCGAGCCGGAGATTCATCCCATCGCCGCGCATCTGATTGTCGAGGCGGCATCCCGGGAGCTGCGCGCTCCTCTGCCGACTCTGTACAAGAAGCGCCGCGACTTCAAGCGCGCCTGGGGCGGCTTTGTCGCCCACGTTGTCCTGGATTACGTGCCTGAGCTCGGCGAGCTCTTCTCCAGCTACTTCATGGAGGTGGAGATCATCGTCGAGGATGCCGGTGAAGTGGCTCGCGCCAAGAAGCTGGTCAAGAAGATTGCAGAGCGCCTGCTGGGCGACAAGCGCAAGCGCAACAAGCTCAGCTACCGGCGCATGCTCTTCAAGACCATGAAGGCGAGAAAGCGTTTTCCGAAGCGCTGGAATCGCCTCACCGGCAAGAAGAAGGGACGTCTCGACCCTCGCGACACAGGTGCCGTCGGATTCAGTCCGACCGGCAAAAAGGTGAAGCAGTCCAAGAAGTCTCGCAAGAAAGGAGCCTGAAAGGGCGCAAGAATAAAGGATCTGTAGTATGGACGTTTTAGCAAGAGAAGGCTTGATCGAGCGCACCGCAAGCGGTTTTCTCGTTCGAGTCAAAGGGAAGTCCTATCTCAAGGGGCTTCCCGGAGTTGTTTGCGAGAACCCGAGGGCGAAAGAGTCCGAACGGGTCTACTCGAAATCCTTTGCTCGCAAACGGATTTACATGCCCGACGAATATGATCGTGCCGTCAGGGAGAACCTCTGCGGCACCGACGTGATCGTGCTGGGCATGAACGGCTATAGCGAGCTGAACGATCAGCAGTGCCAGGCCTGGGGCGTCAAGCCCGGGGCTTACGAGCAGGCCTGCATCGGCATCCTCAAGGCTGTCTACAGCAGGCTCGCGAAGCTCTACGACGGCATCGACATTCGCTTTGCCGATGGCGCCTCCGGTGCCAGCGGCAGAGGGGTCGACTGGGCCATCATCAAGGCAGCCCGGGATCTGAACCGGCCGCATCTCGGTCACTCGTGCCCGAAGTTCATGTTCCACGTGGACGACGACGAGGATCCGGTCTATGTAGCCGAAACCCAGGCAGACTACGCCTCTGCTTTCGTGGACTCCCTGGACATCCTGCTTGCCGCCAACGGGCGCATGCAGGCATTCCGCCACGACATCATGGCTGTCTTCGAGAAGATGAAGCATGTCATCCCGATAAACGTCCTCAAGAGCATCTCAACCAACGGCGGCCTGCCGTCGGTGGATGCCGAGGGACGCATCGAGGATGCTGTGGAAACATTCGAGAAGCGGGTCCACATGCTGGCTCAGCGTGTGGTCTACAGCAGCAGCGACCCTTATCGCTCCCTGGTCTCCCACATCTGCGAGGAGGCAAGCGGCATCGTGCGTCCGCTGATTTCACCCGAGCGTGCCTTCGCTCAGGTCGCTGATTGAAAACCCATTGAAGACTGGGGGAAGAGCGTCGCAAGCGACGCTCTTCCTCTTTTTTTGTCTGGCTATAACTATAGAACACAGTATCTACAAAATTTAAGATCCGGGACCCGGCTTCTTTGCATGTCTTCACAATGCCCCTCCAGTGGGGCTTGCGGGGTTTGCGCTAGGATCGAGTTCTCCTGATTTTTATAAGTCAATCCACTCCCTGTGAGCTCTTCCGGGATCGATGCTAGCTTCGCGAGGCAGGCGCCGGAGAGCCGATGGCGGATTTCTTTACAACCATAGAAACAGGTATCTACCGTCACCCTATAATCCAGACTCCAATTCCACGCCTCCATCTGGAAGCCCGCCCAAAACCTCCGAACTATCCTGTTCCTGCAATTCGAGCACCAACCACCGATGGATTTCCACCGGCAGGAGAGCTCGCGGGCGTGTGGAGCGTGTGAATCGTGACTGCAGCGCGAGCAATGGGCTCTCGCTGGACAACTCCAAGTCAACTAGGTAAAAAACTATGCAAGACGTGATGAGTCTCCTCTATCTGGCGCCCTTCGTTGTGGTGGGCGTCCTTCTGGCCGCGTGGCTGTTCCTCTGCATCAAGAACATCCGCTCGACCGAAATCGGTATCGTCGAACAGCGATACATCGGCAAGAAACTCCCGACTGGTCGGGCGTATGCGCTTCCGGGCGAGATCGGCATCCAGGTGCGCTATCTGGATCCGGGCTTCCGCTTCCTCTTCTGGCCCTTCAAGCGCCTGGTGAAACGACAGCCCTTCCTGGTGATCAACGAGAACCAGATTGGCATCGTCACCGCCACCGACGGCAAGCAGCTGGCTTCCGACCGCATCTTCGCGGACGACGAGGCCGGCGACAAGCACGACAACTTCCAGAACCCCATCGGCTTCTTCGAGGGTGAAGGCGTCCGCGGCAAGCAACTGCGCTTCCTCACCAACGGTACCTGGAAGATCCACCCCTTCCTGTTCCAGGTCCAGATGGTCAACAAGACCGTCGTCCCCGACGGCAAGGTCGGCCTGGTGACCGCCGAAGACGGTGCATCCCTAGAGCCCGGTCAGTTCCTGGCCAAGTCGGTCACCGGCCATGACTCCTTCCAGCGTCCGGAGCGCTTCCTGCGCCAGGGCGGTCAGAAGGGTCCCCAGATCGACATCATCCGCCCCGGCACCTACAACATCCACACCGACATGTTCAAGGTGCAGGTGGTGCAGGCGGTCGCGATCGACAAAGAGCATGTCGGCGTCGTCGAGGCCAACGCCGGTCTGCCGCTCTCCAAGGGTGACGTCGTCGCTGCGACGCCGGACATGCCAACGCACAATGCCTTCCAGGACGGTCAGAAATTCCTGGATTCCGGCGGTATCCGCGGTCCGCAGGAGTCGGTCCTGGCTCCCGGTACCTATTACATCAACACCTTCCTGTTCGATGTGAAGACGGCCCCGCAGACGGTCATCAAGCAAGGTGAGGCCGGCATCCTGATCTCCAACCTCGGCAAGGACCCGGCGGGTCTCGAGGACGATCAGCCGCCATTCCCCGGCGCCTCCGACGACATCGCGCACAATTCGGAAGACCCCGAAGAGTCGCGTCTGAACAAGGGTGTCCGCCAGCGCCACGTGGTGCCCGAAGGCTATCGCGGCATCCAGAAGAACGTGCTCGGCCCGGGTAAGTACAACATCAACCCGCTCGCCTACTCGGTGGTGATCATCCCGACCACCACCCGCTCCATCGCCTGGACCGCCGAGAAGACCGACGAGGAAGACCGCTACTTCAACCCGTTCGCCGTCGTCTCGCATGACGGCTTCGAGATGCGGATCGAGATCGGCTGCCAGTATCGCATCCTGCCCGAGAACGCACCCTATGTGGTGCAGAAGCTCGGCTCGATCGCGGAGCTGGAAGCCAACGTCCTACATCCGCAGATTGACGGCATCGTCCGCGCTCAGGTCTCCAAGTCCATCGCCATCAAGTACCAGCAGAACCGCGCCGAGGAGCAGACCGCTGCCGAGGAAGCGGTGCGCGCCGACCTGGCCAAGTACCGGGTCGACATCGTCTCGGTGATGATCCGCAACATCGTGCTGCCTGACGAGCTCATGAAGACCACGCAGCAGAAGAACCTCGCCAACCTCGAGGAGTCCATGTGGGACGCCAAGAAGGAAGCCGAGACGCGGCGTATCGAGTTCGAGCGCACCAAGGCCGAAGCCGACCAGCAGGCGCCTCTGATGAAGGCTCAGGTCGGCATCCAGATCGCCGATCACGAGGCGAAGCAGAAGGAGAAGCGTGCCCAGGGTACGGCTGCGCAGATCCGCATCGAGGCGGAAGCCGAAGCCGGCAAGATCAAGCAGGTCGGTGACGCCGAAGCGGGCGTCATCAAGACCAAGGGTGAAGCCACCGGTGACGCCTACGACCGTCAGGTCGCGGCTCTCACCGCCGAAGGCGTCTCGGCCATCGAGATCATCACCCGCATCGCCGCAGCCAACCTCCGGATCACTCCGGACGTTCTGGTGTCCGGCGGAAACGGGGCCGGTGACAGCAACGGCCTCGTCCAGCTGCTCCTGGCCAACCTGGTCAAGCAGTCCCTGGACGGCGGCAAGACCATCACGGCGCCGGCTACGGTCGCTGCTACGGAGCCGGCTGCCGATGCCGCTCCTCAAGACGACTCCGCGGGCGCTGACGCGTCCAAGAAGTAGTCGACTCATCCTTTGCGGTGCCGCAGCGAAAGCTACGGCACCTCTTTACTGAATTCGGTCGGGGGCTCCTCTCTGGGGCTCCCGACCTTTTCCTTTTCCTGATTTACCACGATATACGATAGTATAGCTTTCGGACATGGTTTCCAGAAAGAGATTTCCGGGAACAGTTTCTTCGTAGGCACGTCTATGTCTTTATGCTTTCGGAGACCCGACCATGATCATCCAGTCCATTTTCGCCTTGCTCTTTCTGGCGATCCTGGCTATTAACGTCCTTTCGATGGTCGTCTGGCTCTGGCTTCATCGCCTGGTCCTGACTTCGGCTGAAACGGTCTCGGCAAAGACCGCCCGCATCTATACGTCTTATCTTTTCGGCTCGCTCATGAAAGGACGATTCAACAATTCGCCCTCCGTGGCTACGGCCGGGATCCCTGATCGTGATCGGATTGTGCAAAACGTGCGTTCCTCCAGTCAGTATCCGTATGTGGCGAACCTCGCTGGAATAGTGAAGAATCTGCCTTTCAACCTGGTCTCCAGCATCCTGCCCTGACAGCCTCTAGATCTTCTCGACTGCTGGTTTGGCCTTTAGCTCGGCAGCTTTGCGAGCATCCCTGGCGGATAGATCCTTTTTCCCGGCTTTGAGATAAGCTTGCGAGCGAGCCTGGTAATAGGTCCCGACATTGGGACACAAAGAAATGGCCTCGGTATAGTCGCTCACCGCAGCCTCGTAGTTCCCGAGAGCCATATAAGCGTCACCGCGTCCTTTGAAAGCTTCGTCATCGAATCCGTTTGCCTGGATAATCCTGTTGAAGTCGTCCCTGGCTACCTGATACTTGCCCAGCTTCATGGCCAGCTTGCCACGCTGGAAATAAGCTCTGAACTCTTTGTCTCTGCCGACTTCTATCGACTTGCTGTAGTCGTCATAGGCTCTTTTCAGGTCCCCGATCTGCTCGTAAAGACTGCCCCGGATAAGCCAGGTCTTGCTGTCGTGCGGATTGAGCTCGAGATAATGACTGGTGTCGACCAGAGCCTTGTCGTACTGCTTGAGCCCGCTGTAAATCATGCTCCTGTAGTGATAGAGCTTATCTTCATCGGGGGAGAGCTCGATTGCCTTGTTGAAATTCTTCAGGGCTTCTTTGTACTCTTTGCGAGCGCATTGCCAGACCCCCAGATATTCGTAGGCATCGGAGCACTTTGGATCGAGTCGGATGGCAGTCTTCAAATCGTTGATACCAGCTCTGGTATTATCCTTGCTGGCGTCGACCTCGCTGCCCATATAATAAGCCTTGGCTCTCAGGCAGTATGCATCGACCATCCGGGGATTGTATCTGATCGCCTGAGTGGTATCGGCCACGACTTTTCGAGGGTCTCTTTTGGATTCGTAGAGCTTCGCTCTCAAGAAGTAAGCGTCCGCATTTTTCGGATCGAGAGCGATCGCCCTGGTCACTTCCCCCAGTGCCTGATTCTTCCGACCCAGAGCATGATAAGCCCTGGCCCGCCCCAGATGAGCCTCGCCGGAGCGAGGATTGTCGACAGCAGCATACTCGAACTGTCTCAAGGCCTCCCGGTAGTCTTTCTTGTCCAGGGCGGCACGGCCCAGCTCCAGATGCCGGGAGCGATAAGGTCTGGACTCTTTCGCCTCAGCCCCAGAAGCAGACAGGCAGGCTAACAACCCTGCCAGGAGGGCTATCTCAAAATATCGCGACTTCAATCTCGCCATTTTTCCTGAGCACTCCTCGGAACATGCCTCTGGTATTGAATGGAGTGGCAAAATTGCCCGAAGAATCGAGCACGATGACACCACCAGAGCCACCAGCACCACCCACCGAATCGAAGATCACCTTCTCGGCAGCCCCGGCAACGTTGCCGCCGCAGTGCTTGATCAACACGCTGATCTCGTGGGCAGCCACGCAACGCATGAAATACTCGCCATGCCCGGTAGCCGACACAGCGCAACTGCCATTGTCGGCAAAGGTCCCGGCGCCGATTATAGGCGAGTCCCCGACCCTTCCCGGGTCCTTTCCGGTAGTCCCGCCAGTGGATGTGGCCGCTGCGAGATTGCCTCCTTCATCCAGACCCACCGCGCCCACGGTGCCATACTTATGACTGCCACAGAACCATGGCGAGGCTCCATCGCCCTGAGACGCTCCGGTAGTCAGAGCGTCCACGCTTGTACCGGTGCGGGCGGACTCTTTCTCAGCTTTGAGAATCCGCTCCAGATCCCGCCAGCTCTTCTGAGTGACGAAATAACTGGGATCGACAATTTTCAAACCAGCCTTCCGGGCCGTTTTACGCGCAAAGGCGTTCGCCCCCCTGCCGCAAAACAAAACGTGACTGCTGTGCTCCATCACAGCCCTGGCAGCCGTTATTGGATTGCGCACGCAGTTGAGCCCGGTAACAGCTCCGCTGGACCCGGTGGCACCGTCCATGATCGCCGCATCCATTTCGACCTTGCCGGAACGGGTCAGACAGGAGCCTTTGCCGGCATTGAACAGGGTGGAATCCTCCAGGACCTTCACCGCCGCCACCACGGCATCCAGGCTGCTGCCTCCGGAGCTGAGGACCTTCTGACCGGCGCTCAGGGACTGCCGGAGCTTTTCCAGGCACTGCTTCTCCCTGCTGCCTTTGAGCTTGTCCGGATTGATCGCTCCGGCACCGCCATGAATCAAGAGAACGGCATTCTTGCCGGACCAGACGGCTTTCTTCTTTCCGGTCGCTCTGTCTGTCATGGGCTCCTTCCTGCGGTTTCCAGATCAAGTGTGAATCAAACCACATTTCGCCCTATTTACCTATGGCTTGTAAAACAAAAAATCCGAGCCGGGGCTCGGACTTCTGATGCCTGCTTTTTCTAAATCAGGCGATATTCTTCTCGAGTTCCGCCCAGTGCAGCTCGGTCTGTCTCTGCTTGGCTTGATTCTCCGGCGAGAGCTCCGCCATCATCATGGCGCCTACTGCGCCAAGCTTGGCAAATTCAGAGTCCTTGGTGACTTCGCTCTGATTGGCCATTTCGAACTTGCCGTCACCCTTCTCGGCCCCTTTCATGTCCATCACCGAATCGCCGGGGGGAAATCCCTGGCCTACCGGATCGGCAGCCTTACCGCCACCCATGGCGAGCATACCGTCCCGCAACTGGCGCACGCCTTCGTCCAGGCCATTCTTCTGGATGTCATCCAGAATATCGGTAAAAGGATTGCGATCACCGCCAAGCCCGGCTCCAGCATCGCTGGTACGGAACTGCTCGTTCATCGGAGCTTCGAAGACGTTGCTATGTCCTTGTGCAGACATCGGGTCACCGTTGTGGGAACAATACGTACTCAATTAGACCACAGCCCCAGGCAATGTCAAGCGGATTTAATCTCGTCCAAACCTCTGGAAACCCGGCAATATCAACATTTTTCAGTTCTCTGGACTTCAAAGGCCCAGACCGTCTGACTGATTGCCAGCCAGATAGCTCCTTCTGCCCTGATTTTTCAGAGTGCTGGCAGGCAGGACCTTGAGCTCCACCAGACCGGCCTGGCAGGCGGCAACCACTGCCGGGTCACCGCCGGAGAGACGCATAGCCTTGTTGTAAGAGCTGATCGCCTCGTTGAGCATCAAATGGCTCTTATAAGCCTGGGCCAGCTGGAGATGGAGCCTGGCGTTGTCGGGCTGCCGGGCCAGATCGGCCTGCAAAAAAGGAATCCCCATCTCGCCGCGTCCGTTCTGGCAGGCCATCAGGGCCTCGGCTTTGCGAAAGTTATAAGCGAGCTCCACATCGTCCCTGGACGGCGGAGGCAGCGGCGGTCCCTGATAGCCGATCACTATGTGATTCACCCGGAAAGAATCGTGAGGCTGGATGAAAGCGATATGAGTAGTAGGAGAGACGGCGATTACTCTCGTGGGATAAGCGCGATGATCGAATGTCTCGCGATGTCCCGTGCCGAAGAGCTTCTCTACGTCCTTGAAAGTAATCTGGGAGTTCGGGACATTGATGGTGAAATTGGAGGCGGTGACGCTGCCGCTCAGGGGACCATTCTGATCGAGCTGGTATGCCACATGACGGCGGGGCTCCTGATACCAGAAATAAGTCTTCTTAGATAAAGCCCTCTGGGAGCGCCAGTTTTCGGGGAGGCCGATGAGATACTGGAGATAGCCGATATGCATGAGCTCCGGCTTGGTGGCGAGCTTTTGAATCAGAGCGAGGGTCTGCGGCTCCACCGCCGGCTGGCCGGCCAGAGCCCCTGCCGCGCTCGACAGAACCAGACTCAGGGACAGGCAGATCCCCAGAAAGATTTTGCTGCAGTTCTTAAGCATGAATCCGGACCTCGTCGGAATTATACATAGAAAGCCGCACCCCATGACATCTTTCAGGATTTCTTAAATAGATTTAGTTAGAATACGCTCTTGCCATAAGACAAAGGAAAAGAGCATGCGCAGAATTTTTCTGTCGATCATCTTGTCTGTCCTCTTATCCGGGGCAGCTAGTGCCGGGGAAACACGCCAGGAAACAATCATGAAAACCAGGAGCTATCCGCAAGCAAAACAGGTCGACCAGGTCGACGACTATCACGGCAGGAAAGTACGTGATCCTTACCGCTGGCTCGAGGATCCTGATTCCCCGGAAACCCGAAAATGGATCGACCAGGAAAACGAGATCACCTCAGGCTTTCTAAAACAGATAAAGACCAGAGAAGCGATTGAAGAGCGCCTGACCGATCTCTGGAACTATGAGAAGTGCAGTGTTCCATTTTCGGAAGGCGGCAGACTCTTCTACTTCAAGAACACCGGCTTGCAAAATCAGGACGTGCTTTTCGTCAGGGACGGAGAAGCTGAGAAAGAGCGCATTCTCCTCGATCCGAACAAGCTCTCCGAAGACGGCACCGTCGCTCTGTCGAGCATCGACGTGAGTCAGGACGGCAAGCTGCTTGCCTACGGGATCTCGCGCTCCGGCTCGGACTGGCAGGAATGGTTCGTGCGCAACATCGAAACAGGAGAGGACCTCAAAGACCATATCCAGTGGGTCAAGTTCTCTTCGGCATCCTTCACCAGAGACGGCAAAGGATTCTTCTATAGCGCCTATGACAAGCCGGACGAGAAGACCCAGCTCCAGAAAACCAACTATTTTCAAAAGCTCTATTTCCACAAGATCGGCGACGAACAGGCCTCTGACACTCTGGTATACGAACGAAAAGATCAGAAGGAATGGGGTTTTTCGGGCTCGGTCAGCGAGGATGGAGACTATCTGGTCATCCATGTATGGAAAGGCACCGAACCGAAAAATCGGATCTTCTACAAGTCCCTGAAAGAACCGGAATCACCGGTCGTCGAGCTGCTCTCGAAAGCCGATGCGGAGTACAGTTATATCGGTAATCAGGGAACCACCTTCTGGTTTCGCACC
>JAGQHH010000473.1 GCA_020431945.1 Cyanobacteria bacterium HKST-UBA02
GGGCTCGATGCCGGCGCCGACGATTATCTGACAAAGCCATTTCACCCGCGAGAGCTCTCCGCCCGCCTGCGAGCCTTGATGAGACGGTCCCAGCGCGGCGGCAAAGCGGCTGCCACCCTGGAGATTCGGGGGATAGAGCTCGATCCGGCAGCGAAAAGAGTTACCAGGGACGGAGTCGAGATTCAGCTCCTGCCCAAGGAATTCGCCCTTCTGGAGTTCCTCATGCGGCATCAGGGCGAGGTCTTCTCCCAGGATGCGCTTCTCGAGCGAGTCTGGTCTTCCGAGTCCGAGATATCACCCGATACAGTCCGAGTCCACATCAGACGCTTGCGGCAAAAACTCGGCTTCGAAGGCGACACTTTGATCAAGACCCTGCACCGTCAGGGGTATTTGCTGGAAGGCTGAAAGAGGTCAAATTATTTTTTCAGGAGAGGCGTCCATTTAACGCCTCGATAACAACTGCTGCCTAGTATGCAGATAGAGATTTATTTGAGGGGCAGAGGCGCGAGAAATCGCGCCTCTACATCTTTACCAATTTAATCTAATTTTCGCAGGCTTGTGCCACGGAATTGTCACAGAAAGTCCTTAATATCGCTACAAGCGATGCTATAGGCATTTTTCGCTCGCCACACCCAGACCTTACTAAACGACGATGAACAAGAAATCCGACCTGAGCCAGTATCCCTGGCAAGCTATCAAAGAAAGAGCCGAAATGGCTTACAGCTGCGGTGATTATGATCTCTGCATTGGGCTCTGGGACCAGGTCATGTCCATGATTGCCCGCAAGAACGGGCCTGATTACTGCCGGGCCCTAGACCGCCAGGGCGATGCACTGCTCCAGATAGGTCAGTACACCCGCGCCGAAGATAACTATTTCCACTCTCTGGAGCTGAAATTCGCAGCTCTGGGCCGCACCCACGCTTGCGTTGCTCAATCCTACGGAAACATGGCCAGAGTCCACTACGTGACCGGCGACTACGAGCGCAGCGAACGCTGGGCTCTGGACTGCGCCGCCATGTATGTAGCCGTGCTGGGTCCCGAAAGCAAGCCCCTCGCCTGCGCCCTCCACAATCTCGCCACCCTCTACCAGGCTCAAAAGCGCTTTGACCTGGCTGAAAGTTTCTACGAAAAAGCCATGGAAATGAAGCTCAACATGTTCGGTCAGGCGCATCTGGAATTCGTCAACCTCCTCCGCGCTTACGCCCACATGCTCCGCCAGGTCGGCAGAGAATCCGACGCCGAGCATCTCGATCAGTGCGCCTCCGGCAAGATCAGCGGCAAGTGGCTGGTTCCCGATCAGAAAGTCAGCCCCTTCAAGACACTCCAGATCGAAGCTCATCAGTAATTGAGACTGAGTTTCAGAGTCGGCATGATCCTGCTTGCCATGATCATGCCAGCCATGATCATGGGGCTTGCCGGCACAATTCCGGCTGGCGCTGCCGATCTGACCTGTTCACTCAGAGCGGGGGACTGGACCGATAAGTTCCGGCCAAGAACCTTTCCGCCGGATCGCCCCAGGTCTCGGAGCACAGTCCAGACGTGGCCCATTTACCTGCAAGATGACGGCAACCCTCTCTCCTACGCGGGAGGGAAAGAGATTGAAAGAGGCCACTACGCAGAGGCTTTGAGCGAAATCAATGGTGTCCTGAGGAGATCGGACTTCTTTCGCCCTCGTCTGATCGACCTTTTAAAGTGCAGAGAAAATCTCGAGACCATAAAGGAGAGACTGACTGAGAAGGAAAAGACATTCAGGTCCAGGCGAACAGAGACCCTCCTTCATGAGACAGATGAAACCCTTGCAAGATTCGCTGAGGCCATCTACAAAGAGCGGCGGCGCAGACTCGCCACCGAGCTTGGACGACAGGCAATCGAGCTGGAGACCCGGGGCGAATCGAAAGAAGCGAGTCAACGGCTCGATGACATTCTGGCTATCCACAGAGAAGGAAGTTTCGACAGGCAATCCTGGACGAGCCTGCTCGTCGATCTGGCAAGAACGGCTCGCACCGCACAGAGCTTTACGGCAGCATCGGGGTACTACGGACTGGCTCTTGATTCGATCGGCTCAGGCGAATCTCCCGACGATGAACGCCTGCGAGTCATCATTCTCGAGGGGCTTGCAGAGGCGCTCAACAGAAACGGCGAAAGCGAAAAAGCCGAGAAAATATATGAAGAGCTGAGAAGAAGATGAAGAGACAACCAGGAGGTGCGAGGACTCCAGGTCTCTGCTAAACTGGAACCTCTGCCGGAAGGGCTATCGCCGTTGAAGCCGAATCGCAATCGATATCTAGCACTGCTTCTCAGCATCGCCACCGGACTGCTGGTGATGCCACCAGCAGCAATGGCATCGAGCATGCTCAGCCGGGGCATGGGTTATTACAATCGAGGCGAATATCGCCGGGCCAAGCGCTGCTTCGAATTTTATGTGAAAAGCAATCCCGGGAGCTGGAAAGCGCATTACTCCCTTGCCAGAGCTTATGTCGGTCTAGATGATTTTGCCATGGCAAAGCAGGAATTCCTGAGAGCACTCCGGCTCAATCCGGATGAGGCGACCCGGAGCGCTATCAATCTCTCTTTGTCGGTTCTCGCACGCAAGCTCAGAGATCAGGAGCAACTGGCTCAGAAGGCTGAGACCGAGAAGCTTGCCAGCGCAGCTCCGGCAGGCCAGCAACAAGACGGGGAACAAACACCGGGAGAAGGAGAGAAAAGCGAGAAAGGCGAGAAGAACAAAGAAGAGAAGAAAGAGCCGGAGAAACAGCTCGCCTTCAAAGATCGGCTGGTAATAGTGGAGCCGGTTCTCGATCACCCCCCGGTTCGCCAGATCACCATATCCACGGTGAGAAACCTCATGTCCTCACTGCCTGCCAACATCTACACCGTTCTCAGCCAGGGCGGCGCCACGGTCAACCTCGCCCCCAACATCACAGACCGCTGGCCTGAGATGCTCGATACCCAGATGAGTGCCCAGAGCGCCCACCTGGCGGATGCTGCAGCACGAACCTACGATCACGACATCTATATATATGAACGACCTATCGTTCCAGGAAGCAAGCGGCTGAGCGACGAGCCCTTCACCATGGAAGGCGTCACCAATGTTTTTTATCACGAGCTCGGACACGCCCTCGATGACTGCAGCGGTCTTTATTCGGGCACCGATGAGGTCCTCAGGATCCATCGCTCGGATGTCGCCAAGATGACCGTGGATACCCGCAAGGCTCTGGAGTACTACACCCAGGACGGGGCCAAAGGCGCCTCCGAAGCATGTGCCGAAGTTTTCGCGGGACTCATGGGAGCCCAGGGCAAGGATACAGAGAATGTCGCCAACAACTTTCCGGCTCTGAGACAGTGGATGGCCAGGCGCTGGAGACTGGGCCGGCGCTGACGCTTGCAGCCTTTCAGTCGAAATCGGGACGGCGGCGCTGCTGCTTTTTCATTTTCTGCTCGCTCTTGGCATCGAGCCGCTTGAGTCGCGAAGATGCTGTGGGCTTGGTGGGCTTGCGCACTTTCGGCGGCACCGCCACCGAAAGGAGCATGGACTCGAGCTTCTCGAGGCAGTCCTCGACATTACGTCCCTGGTCGCGATAGCGCTGACTGGTCAGGACGAGAAATCCTTCGGCGTTAACACGACTCTTGAAACGCTTCAGAAAACGCTCCCTGACCGAATCCGGGAGACTGGGGCTGAGCACCACGTTCCAGCGCAAAAGGGCTTTACTGCTCACTTTATTGACGTTCTGACCGCCGGGTCCACCGCTTCTGGCGAAGGACAGCTCGAATTCGCTGTGAGGTATTCGGATAGCTCGACCGATTGAAAGCATGGAACCAACCCTGGAACATCGACTCGATACGCATAATATATTCGATCGATATCAATATTTGCATTGCAACTGATCGATTCTACTCCAACTCAGTGCTCATGCGGGGTTCAAAACCGGTTTAATGTTGGATCGTGAGCTCAGCGAAGCAAAATCAGCACCCTTGGCAATACCATCCATAGAGTTCTTAAATGTCTATTGGGGTACTTCTATCTATCGGGAATACTGATACACTATGTTCTGTTAACGGTGAGTGCTCACTGAGATGAGTGCCTTGAGCCGAGGGGCCTTGCAGAAACGACAGGTCGGCGTCGACCGGAAACTATAGCAAGGGAGCCCGCATTACGAAGCGATCTGGTTGTGACGTAATGAGGATACTGAACTCACGCAATGAGTTAATCAGACAGTAGCAATACGCCGCTCGAGAGTAATCTGAGCGGTGTTTTTGTTTGCTCGAAAAGAACCCAAGAGGTCGGTGCTATGACCATGAGAAGGCGAGGCGGTCGAAAAACAGAAAGGCCCGGGCAACAAACCTTCGAGCCTGCCGAAAATCGACTCTATCTGGCCTTCTTCAAACCATATATGGTGCACAGCCAGTTCACCCGCGAGCTGGAGGAGCACCGGACCCTCGCCGACTTCGGCTTTCCGAAAGACGTCTACCCGGTCGGGCGTCTCGATGCCGACAGCGAAGGGCTCCTCATTCTCACCGACGACAAGAGACTCAATGACGCTCTTCTCAATCCGCGGCGCGGGCATCACCGGACTTATCTAGCCCAGGTAGAGAACATCCCTGAAAGAGAAGCCCTGGAAAAATTGCGCCGGGGAGTTTCCATTAAAGGCTCCTCTACACTTCCGGCCCAGGCTCGTCTCCTGGAAAGCGAACCGGACCTGCCACCACGGGAAGTTCCGATCAGATTCCGCAAAGCTATACCCACAGCCTGGCTCGAGCTCATTCTCACAGAAGGGAAGAACCGTCAGGTCAGAAGAATGACCGCGGCGGTCGGTCACCCCACCCTCAGGCTTCTGCGCGTTGCCATAGGGGATCTCGCTCTCGGTGACCTCGATATCGAGCCCGGACAATGGCGCGAGCTGACGAAGCAAGAGGTTGGCTTGCTTTTTGCCTGAATTGCCAAAGCCTGATCTGTATAATTGATTTACGATGAGCATCAATGAATCCGACCACCACGCCTTCGAAGATTCTCTTTCTGCCGGTTCGTCCCGAACCTTTCGCCCGGCGCCGTTCTGGAAGCGCTTCCTGGCTGGCGCCATAGACTATGGAATTTTGCTTGCCGCCACGATCGTCATCGGCTTATCTAATGTCGTCGCGCAGTCGCTCTCGGCAGGTGGTGCAGTTCACGCCGCCGTCTTTCTTTCTCATGCAATATTGTCCGCAGTAACACTCTTTTCTTTCTACTTCCTTTACTTCATTCTTTTCGAGACCTCCCGATTCCAAGCCACTCCGGGCAAGCTGATTCTGGGACTGGTGGTGCTCAATCGAACCGGCAAGACCATTGGTTTCTTCCAGGAGGTCTTTAAGGTATTCCTGCAAAAGATTGTCCTTGTCTGGGCCATGGCGATAACAGCAATCACGTCCTTTGTTCTCCGCCTCGGCGTTCCGGCGGAGTTTTCGGTCGGTATATCCGAGATTTCACTGGTTGCGATTATTGTCTGCATCCCTTTATTCAGAGACAGGACCCAGAGTATTTTGGACCTGGTAGCCAACCGCCTGGTAGTAGAGAAAGCCTCTCTGTCCGGGAGCCTGGCAGATGGCAACAAGTCATTCCTCGAAAAGCAGCAAACTTCAGAGGCACTGACAAAGGTGAGTATATTTGCGAAATGGGCAACGAGGCTGACAGCAGGATTACTCCTTGTTGCCACAACCGGTCTCACTCTTTATCTGGCGGCACCAAAATTTCCGAATTTGATTCGGTCGCTCATTATGGTCGAATCGGCTCTTAGAAATGAAACTCCCAAAAACAAAGACGAGACCGATAGAAAGCTTGCAGAGGCTCGTTTAATCTCGCCCTCAGTCGGTCCACTCTATTACGATCTTGCCACCGCTACCAATACCTTGCGACTGAAGGGACCGACCCTGGTCTTGATGAATCGCCAGGTCCGGGCAGGAGACCCGAACGACCGAGTAATCAACCTTCTTGCCGAAGCTCGAGACTTGCTCCTGTATCGTGAAACCAGACGAGCTTACGAGGTCTTTGCCGAGGCGCGCGATCTGAGAATAGCAAAACCTCCCGCAAAACATGATACGAGAGCCATTCTAGCCGATTCAGTCATGGTCAATGACATGTTGCGATTTCATGATTACCACAATGCCGAAAGCCTGGCCACCGCACTTATCGAGTTAAAGGACAATTATCCCAGCCTCTACATTCTGAGAGCCCGGGCAAGGAAAGCCCTGGGAGATGAAAAAGGCCACGAGCAAGATATGAAGATGGTCGAAGAGACAAAAAGAGAGTGGCAATGGGATCTGGACAATCAAGTCCCAACAGTAGGCTGGCTCAGAAAGCAAGGCCGCCTCAAAGAAATAACCGACGAGCAGGGACGGATCCCGGTAGTCCGTGCGGCAAGGGATCTAAGCACCCACGAAGAGCCCACGGCAGCGGATCTCTATCTCGATCTGGTGGAGCCAGAAAGCATCAACCCTCAAGATTTGAACAATGCCGTCTATTCAGTGGACATAGCGAAGGGTCGATCCAATTTATTTGGAGCCAAAAAAGGCCAGATAATCAACGGCTCCTGGCTCTCTCCAAGGTCAGAGGCCCTTCCAGCCCTGAAGTTTCTCTACGACCGTTGATTGATTTAGAGATCAATCCTGCCAGAGCAGATCGGTATCATCGTCATCGAGACACATCTTTTTCTGCAATGACGCATAGCGAGCCATGAGCGCTGCCACATCGGGATGCTCGGCACCCAGAGCTTTTTCGGATAGACCCAGTCCCCACCGGTAGAGGCGGTCGGCTTCGTCGAAGTTTTCCATGAGCTCGTATAGCTCGGCCAGATCCTGAATTGATCGAGCGACGCTGGGATGCTCGGGTCCGTTGTTCTCCTGGACGATGGAAAGGGCGCGCCAGTAATGTTGCTCGGCATCGCTGTATTTGCCCTGATCTTTGTAGACCTCCGCCAGGGAATTGAGCACCTCGGCCACGTGCATATGCTTGGGACCCCAGTCCTTGGTGCGGATCTCCAGTAGTGTCTTATACAGTGGCTCAGCTTGATCGTAACGACACTGGATATGAAAGAGCAGAGCCAGATTGCCCAGGGTCTGAGCGGTGCTGGGGTGCTCGAGACCGAGCACTGTCTGCCTGATCTTGAGGGCGCGCCAGTGAGTCTTTTCGGATCGCTCGAAATCACCCATCATCCTGAACATCTCTGCCTGATAGTTGAGAATGGTGGCCACCGAAGGGTGATCGGGACCCCATTGTTTCTCGCAGAGCTTCAAAGCCCGTTCATAGAGCGGCTCCGCCCGGTCGAACTTGCCGTCGGCATGGTAGAGAAGAGCCAGATTCTTGAGCATCGGCCCCAGGGTCGGATCATCCGGACCTAGCTCCGCCTCTCGTTCCGAAATAGCCATCTGGAAAAGCGGCTCGGCCTGCTCGAACTTTCCATGGGTTCGGTAGAAGTCCGCCAGGCTCTCGAGAGTATTGGCCAGCTCCATCTTGTTGCTGTCCGGATGGGACTCGTATATCGAGAGAGCCCGCCTGTAATAGGGCTCCACGTCCGAGAATTTGCCCTGGGCACGAAAGACCTGGCCCATCTTGTTAAGGGTGGGAGCCAGCTCCAGGGAGTTGGGCTCGTAACATTTCTCTTTTACCGAAAGGGCTAGTTTGTAAGCCTCCTCGGCCTGTGAATAAGCCGCCTGGACCCAGTAGAGATCCCCGACCCGCTCGTAAATCTCGGCAAAGCTCGGATTATCGGCGACCTTCACCACCGAAGAGCCGTCCGGCATGACCGCATCGAGACCCTCGCCGGAGCTGTGCTCGTCGTCGGTCTCCATCAATGGTCCCGCGGCAAATTCTTTGCGAGCCTCGATCAGCGCTTTCTGAAACAGCTTCTCGGCATCGGCATAACGTCCCAGATCGAAAGCTCGGTTTCCGGCCTCCAGGTAACTCTTCCAACTTATGCTGTCAGCGATCTGGTCCATGAATTACCAGGATACCCTCTTGACCTGCCTTTCCGAAATTCTCGGACTACCTGAAATCATGCCCCGTTCCGCCAGTATTCCAACACCGGCTACCCGGACCAACACTTTGTAAAGTGTTTGGAGCGCTCTCGGGGCAATCTTCGAACCCGCGGTAGACTCGCAATTATGACTGGAGATTCTGAGCTCTGGCGGCTACGGCTGCTTCTATTCCTGCTCCTGGCGGATCTATTGATTGTGATCAGCCCGCTCAATACATTTCTTGGCGATCAGATGATGCTCTTCCCGGTAAAGGAGACCGCCGATGTCGCCGGAGCCAGGGCGGTGGTGGAAAAGCGCTTCAATGTACAGTTTCGGGACGCGAGCTTTTCATCCGCCGACGGCAAGAGGCTCCATGGCTGGTATCTCGAGCTTCCCGGAGCGAAGAAGACCTATCTGTTCTCCCACGGCAATGCCGGAAACATCTCCCAGAGGCTTCTTCCCATCGCGGCTCTTCTGGAGAGCGGCGGCTCGGTCTTTATATACGACTATCAAGGATTTGGTCGGAGCGAGGGTCGGGCGAGCTTCCGCAGCCTGGTCCCGGATGGTCTTGCCGCCTATGACTATCTGAGAGACAAGCTGCATGCTGATCCGTCCAGGATCATTTCCTATGGAGAGTCCCTTGGTTGCGCGATCGCCACCAAAATCATGGAAGAGCGCCCGGTAGCCGGGGTGGTTCTGCAATCGCCTTTCAGCTCCCTGGTCGAGACGGCCCGAGATAAACTGCCCTGGACGGTTCTCTATCCCGAGACCCTTTTCCCGCAACGTTTTCTGGACAATGTTCGCCCTTACGAGAAAAATCACCCGCCCCTGCTGGTCCTGCACGGAAGCCGCGACTCCATACTTCCCGAACGCTATGCCCGGGAGATCATCGCTCATGCCCTGGAGCCCAAACGTCTCGAGCTCATGCCCGGGACCGGTCATGCCTTCTATCTTAGCGACATCGCGCCTACTATGGCGGCTCTGAGGACCTTCCTCCACGAGTTGCCTGAAAACTAGACGAGCAACAGTAGCTTAAATGAACGCTGCCTGCTCTGTTACGAGGCTACGCAATATAGGCTGGAATCAGGCTTGAATTAATGAGCCCGGGGGAATGAAAAGGAGGCGGTGCCTATGCGAGCTGATGGTCCTGGTGCGCGTTCGGGAGCAAACTCTATGGTAGAGAGCCAACCGGAAACAGAAGAGCATAAAGACGACAAAGAGAAAAAAACGAAGAAGAAATGGAGCGTCAAAAGAGAGCTTCTCAAACTGACCATTTTCTTCGGTTGTTTCGCGCTCTTCTTCAGCCCCATGAACACTTATTTCGCAAACTTCATTCTTTTCCATCCTTATTCGAAGATGGAGATTCATCTTCCCACAATGGATCTTCTGAGAGACAAATTCAACGCGAAATGGAACATCCTCACCCTCGATGCCCGGGACGGAAGCAAGCTCTCGGCCTGGTACTGGGAGATTCCCAATCCGAAAGGCACCATACTCGTCTCTCACGGCAATGCCGGCAACCTCTCCCATCGCGTGCATTTGCTGGCACCGATGATGGGGTCGGGCTATTCGGTGTTTCTCTACGACTACCGGGGATATGGCGAGAGCGAGGGACAATCGGACGATCGCACCATCGTCGAGGACGGTTTTACCGCCTATGACTACATGACCAGGAAGCTCCATATCAAGCCTTCCGATATAGTGCTCTATGGCGAATCCCTGGGCTGCGCCGTCTCCACCGAGATTCTCGAAAAACGCCAGGCCAGGGCCGTAGTCCTGCAATCATGTTTCGCCTCGGTGGTGGATGCCGCCCGGGACAAATTCCTCTGGACGGCAATCTATCCGGACTATCTGTTTCCCCAGAGACACCTGGACAATGTAACTGCCTATACCAGACCGCATCCGCCCCTGCTTCTGCTTCACGGCGAAAAGGACTTCATCCTGCCTGCCGCCTATGCAAAGAAAGTGTACGAAAAGGCTATCGAGCCGAAGACACTTTATCTGGTGAAAGGCTGCGGGCACAATGACTTCTATATGAATGACGCCGCCAGTGCTATCGCCGGCTTCCAGGGCTTCCTGAGCAAGCTGGATGCCCCCCGGTGACACCGACATAGCTCAAGCGCCGGCGACAATTGAAATCGAAAGAAGGCGAATCTCCCGCTCGAAAGACACCACCGCCACGAAGGATTTGCCGTGCGAACCGGCGCTCGGGCATCTCGATAGAATCACCATGGACCTTGCCACCCATGGCCGCCAGGACATCCCGGGAAGACCACTTTCGCTGGTCCTTGCTTCGTCCATGGCGATCGACCCTGTCCCAGTAGATAGCACCGCAAGCAGTGTCCTGCGCCGGTCTGAAAAACTCGTTTCTTCTGCCTCGCAGTAGCCAGCTACCCGCCTGCTTCAACCAGCCGCATTTCCTGGCGAATCGCAGGAAGTCATGCCGGCCGTCGATTCTGTCCCCGAGCGAATAAGCCATCAATTCGAGAAGCAGATCGTTTCGCAGCGACTTGCCGGAGGTAGAGTCGACGAAGATCCGTCCGTCCGCTTTCAAAGGCGAGAAAACACCAGGACCGATGCCAGACCGGTGCTCGAGGAAATAGAACCGGGCGCCACTGGCGGTGCCCCCTCTTTTCATCAATCCGGTAATCGCACTCTCGAGATCCTCCAGCTCCTTCAGACCGGGCTCGCGCAGCTTGAGATGCTCCCAGTCCCAGGAATCGAGACCGGAAAGCACTCGTCTCGGTCCCCGGAGCTCATCGCCTGGACGGGCGATGCTTATATGATAGCGATCCTCTAGAGCGGCCACTTTCGACCGGCGTTCGATACCATCAGCGATCGAAAGTAGACTCTCAGTATCGATGTCCCTGTCTTCGGCTGCGATGGTATCCGGCTTCGTTGACCCGGGCTCTTTCTCGATGGTTTCGGGATCGAGACAGATGGCGTCGAGACCCAGGAAATATTCTTTGTAAGCCTCCGGGATAATGGGATATTCATTGTAGAGGAGGACGAGGCGCAGCCTGTCGAGACAGGAAAGAGTCTTCTGAGGAGCTTCCACATCCGTATCCAGATAAGCGTACATGACGTCCTCTTCATTGGTGGAATGACAGAGACCCAGCGCATGACCGATTTCGTGGCAGCACAGGGCGAGCTTCATCTCCTCGCGATAGTCGATGCCCTCCACAGCGATTTCGATGTTCACATGATCGATCCGGCGAACCGGGCCCGAGGGCGGTGTCATGACGGATCGGGCAACACCGAGCCAGGGAGGAGACGGCAGGACAGCGGGGAGTTTCGAGGTGCCTTCGAGCTTCTGATAGTCGGCCCCGAATTTCGTCAGGTAGCAGGCGATATCGGCTCCGGAGGGATCGTCGACATACTCGATTTGCAAACGCCCCTCAGCGACCCGCATCCACAGGAAGAAAGCTTTCTTGAAATGCTTTTCGAACTCCGGAGCGCGCTTTAGTTGCTCGGGAGGTGGCAGGCAGACTTTCAAAGCCATCTTCTCCCCGGGCCAGCGGGCCACGAAAGGAGGCTCATGGCGAACAGTATAGTCATAGCAGTTGGACTCGATGCGCTTCTTCTGCGCTTCCGAATCGACGAACATCTCCCATACCGGGGTGACTCGCATATGCCTCCCGAGCCAGATACAGGCTTCCAGCTCTCGACCCAGAAGAACATAGTCCTGGGCAATCTCTTTGACCACCAGATCCTCATTGCTGATACCGAGGTAAGCCCTCTCGAGATGAGCCCAGGCGCCATCCCAGTCGCGAGCGTATAGCGCTGCCTTTCCAAGCAATAGATCTTTCTTGAGACCATCTGGGGTGGCTGCGGCAGCCTGCCGGTACAGCGCCGAGATCGGTGCCAGGAGCTTCAGGCAGCGCTCCGGCAGCGGGCGGCCGGGAGTGAATTCGGGCACGCTGCTCCCGATCTCGCCAGCCGGATTTGGTGCTTGATCCAATCTCTTTATACGCTCCTTCCATTCCTCTAGATCGCTCCAGATCCAGAGGTCCGCGGGTAGCTGATTCTCGAGCTCCCGGGCCCTGGCTACGAGATTGTCGACCAGCACTTCGTTCGGAATGACCGGAGCCTTCACCGAAGGAATGAGAACCACTTTTGCGCACCGGCGACCGAAATGCTTTTCGCCTCCCTGGGGTCCGATAGTGCCATTGGTC
Source organism: Cyanobacteria bacterium HKST-UBA02 (assembly GCA_020431945.1). The sequence continues at coordinate 12,159 of JAGQHH010000473.1, forward strand.
CAACCCTGCAAAACAGGCTCACCAGGGTCGAGCTCGGAAACGAAAGCAGAAGTGTAAGAATCCACAAAATCGGGCTCGGGTGGAACAGTGAAAAAATCCTCGGGGTTCACCATAAGCGGTGCTTCCGGTCCGGGGGTAAGGGCCGCGAAGGGGTCAGGATATTCAATCTCCGCTGGTCTTTTCCGCCCGGGATCGGAGATCTCGGCATCGGATTCGAGTAGGATCTCGCACCAGCGTTTTTCGGTGCAGAGGATCTTCCGATCT
>JAGQHH010000040.1 GCA_020431945.1 Cyanobacteria bacterium HKST-UBA02
TGTCCAGGGCGAGCTTGTCGCGGAAAAGCTCCAGTCTTTTTTGCAGGTTCGGGTCCGAGTCGCTGCCCGCCTGAGGGACTTCGCTTCTGAAGTCGAGAAGGGGTTGACCGTGACGATTGGCAGCCATGTTGCGATAAGCTTGCCTGACATCTTCCTGGAAGGTCTTGTTGAATTGCAGCTCGGGACGCAGCTTCAGGGTCTCGAGAAGAAGCTTCTCTCCGTCTCTTACTCCCTGGTCGGTGCCGTTGCCGATCAGTTCGAAAGCTTGCCCGGCGCTTTTCTGTGCCGGTTCGAGATAACGTTCGTAAGTTTTCCAGTTCTCCAGATCCTGCTTGTGCTCTCTGTCAGCAAGCTCTGCTCCGCCACCGGTTCTGGCGATCTGTTCTTTTAGATCGAAACGATTCGAGAAGCCTGTCTGGAGCTGGTCGAGAAGAGCCCGGTAGTCGGTGCCGTTTTCTGAGGCTCTGTCCCCGGTTTCGGGACGTGTCTGGACTCGCTCAGGCTGGTAATTCTGAAAGAGCTGATCGTCGTAACGAAATGCTGTGTCATTCTGGGCAAGCATCAGCGAGTCGCACTGAGCTTGTCCGCTGCAGGCGGAGTCTAAGATCATGTTTGAATAGAGGGGCTTGGGCCGGGGAGTCACGGTTATCTATGCGGTGCCCGACCAAATTGGACAGCGCCGGAAAAAAATTCCGCAATGAACTATCACAAAGTAGAACATAGGCTACACAGGGACTGGCGGACAATGTTAATATTGTATTAATGCCGCTTGTGTGTCTGGGCATTCTTGGTCTCTCTCAGGAGACGTCCCGGTTACCGGGGGATAAACGGTTGTGTAAAGTAAATTCTACATGGGTCTGGACTCCCGGCAAAATCAGCAAGCGGTAAGCAGTAGAGAGCGTTCATTTGGAGGTGGATTTATATGAACCAGAACGCAACAGCCTGCATAGACAGATTCATCGAGACCCTCAATCATGTCCCCGCTAGTCTTGCCGATGCCGTCGCACCGACGATGATTGCATACGACGATCGGCCCGTTTCGGACTTGCTCGGTATGTTCTTCGAAAACATAGATCAAGGGATGCTCGAAGAGATAGCATCCAATCCCTGCACCCCGTCTTCCATCTTGATGAGACTTGCCGAGCACTGCAAGTCTCGAGTACGAGAAGCAGTGGCCGACAACCCCTCGGCCTCGATTGAAGTTCTTATGACTCTGGCTAGAGATCAGGATCCTGATATACGTTTTGCAATGGCTGAAAATCACAATCTGCACCCCGACATACTGGTGGTTCTCATGGACGATGAGAATCCTTTTGTTGTCGACCGTGCGGAAAGAACATACAGAAGAGCGACCAGTGCCGGTCAGGGTGCTGAGATTCGCCGCTTCTTGAGGCGGATAGATACGGAACTCGTCGCAGCCGTTTGCAACTAAAAGGATAAAGATGTGACTTCAGGAGGTGATGATCGATGGTTGCTATTGCTGCCGATGACTCACCTGTCGAAATGGTAGTCGGAATGGTAGTCGAAAAGGAAAAGATTCACGAGCCGGATGAGGATGTCCTGCTGTGGTTCTTCGGAATCTTTTCGGTCCTGGGCATCGCCATCGTCATGGCTTGAGCCCTCCGAATATTCAGAGAGCTTGCAATGCCTCTCTCATTTCGCCGGCTGATTGATAGCGCTGCTCCGGCTCTTTAGCAAGAGCCGTCCTGATGATGTCTTTGAGAGTCTCGGGCAGCTCGATATGGGGCGGAGCTCGATCGAAACTCAGCCCTGATCTCTGAACCTGATTGGTCATCGTCTCCCGGGGAGTCGCTCCCGGAACCGGAGCCAGTCCGGTAAGGGTGCGGAACATCACACAACCGAGAGAATAGATGTCCGAGCGGGCGTCCACCTGGCCGCCCAGGCACTGCTCCGGGCTCATATAGGCCGGAGTACCGGTGACATAACCTTCCAGGGTCACCTTCTCTTCCTTCGCTTTGTCCTCGTCGATATGTCTGACCAGTCCGAAATCGACGATCTTGACGGTTTCACTGGCGGTGCCGAAATTGGCCAGGATGATATTGCTCGGTTTGACATCGCGGTGCACCAGACCTCTTTCGTGAAAATGCTCGAGACCGTCGAGCACCTGGATAAAGATCGGTATGGCTTTCTCGTAGGGAAGCGGTCCGGAGCGGCGGATGACACGTCGGAGAGTCTTGCCTTCCACGAGCTCCATGACGATGTAATAGCTACCATTTTCGGTGCAGTCGAATTCGATCATCTTGACGATATTGGGATGATCGAGAGCGCCGGCGGCCTTGGCCTCTCTCTTGAAACGCTGGACCGCACGGTCGTCGGAGGAGAACTCGTCGGTGAGGACTTTGATGGCATACTTCGTGCTTTCGTCCGCGATGTTCGACGCCCGGTACACGATACCCAGGTGACCCTGCCCGAGCTTGTCCTCGAGTTGATACTTTCCTGCTAACAGACTGTCGAGCAAGGGAGAGCTCCCGACCAGATTCATCTTCTAGATCTACCCTGCCCCCGCTACCGGCAAAACGCTCGACTCGGTCCTGGCCGAACACCCCGGTGTCCGGCTGCGGCGAAGCAAGAAGACCCTGCTTCTTGCTTCGTCGGTCCGGCTTATCTCCGCCTTATCTAATTGATTAATAGAAGCGGGTCTGACCGGGACCGGGGGGATTGTACACCCAACCCTGACCGCGACCGCCCTTGAGTCCGGCAGGATTGTAGTGCCAGTATTTGCCGTGACCGGCGCCGCCTGCAGGACCGGGCGGGTTGATGTGGTTGCTGGTGCAGTTGCCGTTGTTTTTCTTGTTGTAGTTGATGAACTTGACCTTGCCGCGACCGGGAGGATTGTAGGTCCAGCCTTTACCGCGACCGCCGTTGGGACCGGCGGGGTTGTAGTGCCAGAACTTGCCGTGACCGGCGCCGCCGGCGGGACCCGGAGGGTTGTAGCTCCATGCTTCCTGGGCGGGGACGGTAAGCGCGAGGCCCAGGGCTGCGACCATCAATTGCCATTTCATGATAAATCTCCTTTTTCATTGAATCCAGGGGGCTCTTTCGCCCCTTCAACCCCTTAAACGTTCGAACCAAGTCAAGAGTTCAATGGATTTCGAAAATTTCGGGAAATTTTTTCTCGACCCCGTCAGGTACTGCCTTTTCCTCACGAATTCCTGAGCTTTGAGATCTATCATTATCTTGTGTAAGATATTTCGATTAACCAAGGCGTAGATATAGAAGGAGCAATGACATGAAACGCACCGGTGCAAGAACAATCCTGAGCAGTGCAGCGATTGTCGCCGTCAGCCTCATGCCGCTGCCTGCGTTCTCCCAGGTGGCAGGAGCGGATCAGGGCATATTCGGTGACGAAGAGCAGATGCTCCAGATCAATCAAGGTCAGATAAGACAGTTCGAACAGGAAAAAATGCAGACCCAGCGCGATCTGCAAAGCGAAGAAGCCAAGAACGCGCCCTATAGATTGAAGGTCGAGAAGCAGATCAAGGATCTGAGCGGACAGAAGACTGCCGCCTCTCAGGACAAGCTCAAAGAGCTGCAATCCTGGCTCGATCGCGACAATGCTTATAGAGCCCACCAGCAGGCTCTCATCGACAAGCTCACCCAGGCTATCACCAGGCTCGAGAGCACCCAGATGCAGACTTCCTCGAACCTGCAAAACGACATCGTCGCCATGCGCCAGAACGTGCAGGATCAAAAGGATGCTGCCAAGTTCGACCGGATGATGAAGATGAATTATTTCAACGAGCTGCAGAGCGAGATGGGTGCGGCTTCCTGGGGTAGACCTCCCGAGGACGGCACTTTCAACAGTGTCGGCGGCTACGGATTCATGGGCGGTTACGGAATGGGCGCCTTCGGTCGTCAATCAGGCGGTTACGGTCGCTGGTAGACTCAGCCTGTCTCGTCAGTCGGTTAATTCACCAGCCCTGGTTATCGCCAGGGCTGTTTTTATCAGGCCGGGAGTACCGCCTTCATAGATCAGGAAGCGCTCTTGCCAGGTCGGCTTGAACTTCGATTTGTACTGTCTGAGCCCTTTGTATGAGAAAAAGCGGTTCATGCGCTCATAGATCTGGTGGCAGGCTTTCTCCTCCAGGCTCGCTCCGGGCTTGTCCCCGACCCCGGAGAGGGCTGCCAGACCGAGGTTGAATGTGTGATAGCCGTCTTCTTTGAGGAGGGTGAAAAGCCTGGCGAAAAGAAAATCCATGCTGCCGTTGGGGACATCTTTGCCGTGCCGCATCATGTCTATGGATACCTGACCGGCTGCGTAGCTGCGCACTTGATTGACGAAGGCTATGGCGTTGCGGTCCGTGTCATAGAGGACGAAGATATTGTCTTTCTGCAGATCAGCCTCGTCGAACCAGCCCAGGCTGAATCCGCGCTCGCGCCTGCCCGGCAGGCTCAGCCAGGCGTCGGACACGGCTTTGACGGTGCTGATCAGAGCCTGGTCGTGGGGCGGGCTGTGACGCTCCACTGTGAATCCCTGTTTCTCGAATTTTTTCACCGTGGACTTGAAGCTCTTGCCTTTCACGGTTTTGGCGACGAACTCATCGAGGTCGACCACGGCGTCTTCGCCGACTTTCAAGACATCCAGCTTGAGCTTCTCGAACATCGGTAGATTCCGGTCGCTCACCTGGAGGAAGGCGAGCTTCCAGTCCCGCTCGTGGCAGTAAGAGCGAAAACTTTTGACCAGCTTTTGAAGCTGGTCTTCGGGACCGACCGGATCCCCGAGACAGATGGCGACATTGAGACTGGTGGTGTAGGCGAGGAAGCTCTCTCCCTCGAAAAAAAGAGACTTGTCTTCCAGGAGCTTGTAATAGTCCAGGGCGTCCAGCCCGTATTTGTCGAGAATCGCTCCGGCCCGGGCGATCTCCTCGGCATGGAGCACCAGGCGGTAATGAATCGGTCTGAAGAGGCTGTAGAGACAGTAGGCGCCGGCCAGGACCTCCAGGGTCTTGAGGGAGTGCAGGAACCAAACCGCAAATCGGCTCTTCGCCGCGATGTCGGTGTTGCCTACCAGAGCCAGCTCTTTCAGGGCGCGCACCAGGGCTTCGTCAATCTCGAAATTCATGCCGAAGTCCCGTATCTCGAGCAACCAGAAGCCCAGGGTGCCATAGCCGACCAGAAGAACCACACTGGCTAGAAAGAGAGCCAGTGCCTCGCTGAAGGACTCGATTTCGCTGCGCACGGTGAAGCGGTGGCGCAAGAACCAGAGGAGCACCACCGTCAGTAGAGGCACCACCACGGTGTATGCCGGGATACTGATACTGAGCTGGGTGTCCTTGATATAGGGAAGATGCTCAATTCCGAAGCGGGCTGCATTGACCAGGGCGGAAAGCGACGCGATGCAGAAAGTCAGGAGCCAGGCTTGTTTTTTCCGCCTGACAATATGAACGGACAGAAAGATCAGGAAGAGCCCGAAGGACACTGAGAGCATCTTGCTCCAGTGATAATAGTCGTAGATATTGAGCAGGAAAAAGAGTTTTGGATGGACGGCGAGTCTGGTGGCCAGAGGCTGGACGATACCGGTGATGCCGCTTGAAAAGGTGGCCAGGGCTACGAGAATCACCGGCAGATCGGTGAGAGCCCGGCCCTCCCCTTTTATCTCGGGCAGGTCCGACTCTTTGACCAGCTCCACCAGCGGACCGGTCTCGCCGGCGGTATATTCGGCTGAGTAGCCGCCGCCGGTGGTTTTTTCCGAGCTCTCCTCGGAGCTTTCTTCGGAGGTGTCCTCGGGGATCTCCTCTTTTTTCTCGTCCGGATTTTGATCCATAATGAGTCAGTATATGTCAGGAAATTTCGTAATTGTGATCCGGATAGTCGTCCTTCTATTTCTTTTCTCAGGCCTGACCTTCTTTGGCGCGGTCTTGCCGGGTTCCTGCCAGGACAGCGACTATGGTCCTTACGAGCTTCCCGGGAAGGTCATGGAGATGCCCGAGGAGTTGAGACCGGGCAATCTCTTCGAGGGATACCGACCCCTGCAATTGCATGTTCAGTGGCATACCATCCCGCACTGGCTCGCCGGAGAGTGGGTGTCCAGCCAGTATCGCATGCTCAAGAGCTGGGATCACAGTTCCGGTGCGTATTACACCGTGCCCAGCAGCAGCAATGTTTATCAGCACGATCATATGGGCGATCTCCGGGACGCCAAGGGAACTGTCTGGATGGCTCTGATCTCGCCTGATATCACCGATGTCGATATGGGTAACGAGATAGACTGCCAGAATGTCATCGCCATCAAAGTAGTGAAGGCGGAGGAGCGCTCTTTCGCCCTCAGAAAGCGGATATTCCATGTCGAGTTCGACAGGCAGAGCCGCAAGATAAACGATGCTTACACCGAAGAGCAGGTCACCGAATATGCTCTTGTCGGACCCTCCGCAGTGGTGGCTGCAGTCTTCAATCGTTTCTACGATTGCTATGGCAGTATGACCGCCACCACCACCGGCGGTCGCAAACTGAGCCGCGAGCGGGAGTTCGTCAACGTCCCGGCGAGAAACCAGATCGATCTGGTCCTATCGCTTCGAGAGCACTTGCAGAATGTCGGGCTCGGCGATCTGATCGCCTATTAGGCGGCTGTCACTGCCGGTAGTGACCGTATTTCTCGAGCAGGGCTTTGACGCCGTCTTCGGTTGACTTGCCCGCGGTGATCTTCTCGATCTCCTTGATATTGCCGATCTTTGCAAGGGCTTTGTGGGCGCGCTCCCGGAGGAGGTTGTTGGGATGAGCCTGCCAGACGAAATAGAGAGGCGGGATGCTGAGCGGTCTCTTCTCCTTCTCCAGTTGCTCGATGGTGCCGCTCACCGCCTCGAAGTCGTCGGCTTTGAGCCCGTCCACGAGCATCTTGAAGGTGAAGTGATCGATGGCGCCCATGATCGATTTGGCGGCTCCCGAAAACAAATCGGTCATCGAATGGAACTTCTCTTGAAAATCGCTCATATCGAATTGTCCTTATGTCCCTCCAAGAATATTAGAATACAACTAAATCATGGGGAATGTGTTGCGAGCCTTCCGGTCTATTCTAGTGCCTGTTTTAGTGCCTTTTCTGGTGCCAGTCTCGATCTTTCTGGCAGGCGCTTCCGGCGCGGCCGCCCTTGCCGGCGAGAAATCCGGCGAGAAATCCGGCGATTCAAGTATCTGGGACGATCGAGCGATGATCGATTTGAGTACACTGGAGATCGAAGGTCCGTTTCGACTGAGCGAGGCGATGAACGACTATCTGAACAATCTCGTCCTGGCCGAGGCGGCTTTCAAGCAGGAGGACTATCGTGGCACCCTCCTCCATATAAGCGACGCCAGGCACGATCTGCGAGGGCTCGGTCTCGATCAAACAGCCATGCGGCCGGCTTATTATCTGGAAGCTCTCGCCAATCTGCGCCTGGGCTCTCCATCCCGGGCGAAGAAAGTGCTCAGGACATTGCTTCTCTGTGAAGTCGCCCACGACCGGGAGACCGAATCGAGATGGCGCAAAGATATCTATCCCGACGAGCTCAAGTCCGGCAAGCTCGAGTCCGAGTCGGCTTTCAAAAGACGGTTCAGCGAGCTTTCCAGGCTTGCCGCCGGTGATTTCGAGGCTGCCGCCAGCGCGCTTTCGGAGAGGCTCTATTTCGCCTCTCGCTTCAAAGAATGTCTGCGGCTCGCCGAGATTATCGACAATCTGGAAAAAGACAAGGACAGCACCAGTGCTGCTCCCCTGCGATTCTATGCGGCTCTTTCAGCCTGCCGTGAGAATCATGGTTATGAGACCGGCGAGAGCTTCGGCTCGGAGTTGCGCGATGCCCTGGTGCGTGCGTCCCGGGCTCTTCTCGACAAGCATGCGGAGGAGGCGCGCAAAGCGCTGCCTGAGAGCCTCTGGACCGCTGAGACCCCGGCACCGGACAGGCTCATCGCCGATCGGACCATGGCCGGGATCGAGATGGCGGAAGGACATTATGCCGACTCTTACAAGCGCCTGCGCCCGCTTTATGATTCGGCGTCCGAGAGACAGAAAGGCTATCGGGACAGCTTTATCCACCGCTCGGTGATGCTCGAATCCATGGAAGGAATGCGCCAGGCTCTCCTGGCTCGTTTCAACGAGATCTTTCCGGATCCGGCATTTGTCTATGATGCCGCAGGCGATATCAATGCAAAAACGGATTCCGAATCTGAAGGAGAATTCGGCATCTCCGGTTTTTCCAATACAGATGCCCGGCAAGCGCTTTCAGAGTTGGATCCGGAGCAGCTTGCCGAACTCGCCGACTCGCTCTATTTCGTCGGCTACCAGCACAAATTACACAGCCGCCAGAGCCGTGCCCAGGACCTTTTCTGGCACAGTCTCTATGTCTATCAGACCTGCCTTCCCGACCGTCTCTCGCTGATGTCCGGCGTCTTGTATGATCTGGGCGAGTCTTATTTTTGGCAGAAAAAATATGATCCGGCCATAGTCGCCATGAGACGCTGCGCCGATCTCCGCAAGACCTGCGACAACGATACCGGTCTTGCCATGACCCTCTCCACTCTGGGACGTATCTATCTCTCCGCCGGGGAGCCGCGTCAGGCGGCGGCGACTTTCAGTCGTGGTCTCGGTCTGCTCTGTCGCGGCATCCAGGACGATGCCTATAAGCTCTACAAGATGGTGGAAGATCTCAATACCGGAGCTGATACCAAACTCGAGACCAACCCCGATACCAGCAGCATGCCTGTGAAGGACTTCGTCGAGCTCAGTCCTGCCGAGCAGCTCGAGCACGCTTCCAGAATCCGGGCGATTGCCGATGTCGACCAGCAGAGCACTATCGACGACTGTCTCCAGACCCTGGTGGATGCTTATATAGGCTGCCGGGAATATGACGAGGCCGACCGCATCTGCGCTTATCTTCTATCTCTTAAAGAGGGGCGGTCTGGTCTGAAAGCCGACGATGTCCTGGACAATCTCTGGCAGCTCGCCTACATCCGGAGCTCGGCTCTGCTCAACGAGCAGTCCCTGGAGCTCTATGACCGGATGCTCAGGACCTATCCGAGCCAGAAGCCGAGACCGCGGGCGGACTGGTACTACTCCCGGGGACTCCTCTACGACTCCCTGGGCAAGTTCGGCCTGGCGGAGAAAGATTTCAAAAAAGCTGTTTCTTTATTCAGAAGACATCTGAAGACTGTCAAAGATCCCGAAGAGAAAGAGTATATCTACTGGCTTGCCGAGGATATCGCCAACGAGGTGAAAGTGAGGAAGAAGGATCCTCCTCACCGCGATGATTATCTGAAGAGCTATGAAGTAGCTCGGTGGTCCAAAGACAGACCGTTGAGGATCTGTATAGACAGCAGCAAGAAATCAGGATTCGGTCCGGAGCTTTTCGCCATGGTCAAGCACACTGTGGAGCAGTGGCTCGATCTCGAGGGTATGCCCTTGAGTTATCGGCTGGTGGATGACATGGACGATTGTGACATCTATATCGAGCGTGTCGATAATTATGACTTCATCCCGCCGGGCTCCGCCGGCAGGGCCGCTGCCCAGTATGTGTATAAGGACGGCAAAGAGAGCGATGAGCTGGACAAGGTCCATCTCAGGGTCTATTGCTCTTCACCGGATGGTAAAGAGCTCTCCGGTCACGCTGTCAGGCAGCTACGCAATCTCGCCTTGCATGAATTCGGCCATGCCCTGGGTCTGGCTCACTCCCCCAACGGTCTCGACATCATGTACTGGAAGTCCGGTGCCGACAGGCTGTCGGATCGCGACCGCCGGACTATCCTGAGACTTTATGGTTGTAAAGACCAGTAGGGTTTTCAAGGGTTTAGAGCGGTTTAACTTCGTGTAGAAAGTTAGAGCGAAGGCGTCACAGATATCGCGCAACCCGGCTCCCGGGGAGCCTCATTTCGCGCACCCTCGAAAACTCGGGAAGAAAACCATGAACACCAAGCTCCGCAAAACCGTATCCCTCGCCATCACCCAGGCGCTTCTCGCCTGCTCGCTGCCGCTTGCGGCTCTTGCTGCCGAACCCGTTTCGGAGCCGAGTTCCGATGCCGGATACAAGTCTCCCAATTTCTTGATGCCGATCAATCCGGTTATCGATACCGCAGTCGACCCGGCTGTGACAGTGGCTCTGAACCCCTCGCCATTCCAGAGCAAACTGGAGGCAAGAAGCGCCGCCGTCGCTGTGCCTCTGACGGATTCGGTGGAGAAGACTGTTCTCGAGGTCGAGGACATCCTGGGTGAAGAGACCGTAGTCGGCGAAGAGACCCCGGTCACAGAAGAAATAAATGTAATCGTCATAGACAATGACGAGACCGGTGCCACTTTCGAAGAGGTTCAGTGGGAAGAGATCAAAGACGAGCCCGGCATGACCAAGATCGCCGCCGGCGCCCGCTTTCCCGTAGCGATCATGAGCTCCCTGAGCAGCAAGACTGCCAAGGAAGGCGATCCTGTGGAAGGACGTCTCAAAGTCGATATCAATATCGGCGGACGCGAGGTCGCCCACAAAGGCGACGTTGTTATCGGGCATATCTCGAGCTGCTCCAGAGCTCGTCGTATCCTGCATGCCGAGCTCTCCCCCAAGCGCTGGATGCGAGCCAGCGGTTGTCTCGGTCTCACCTTCGACGAGATCATCACCGGAGAAGGCGAGCACCTTCCCCTGGTGGCCAAGCCTGCTTTCATCCGCCGGGTGGTGGAGAACAAGAATGACGGTCGGGTCCTGGGCGTCAATCACAAAGGCGAGCTGGCAAGCCCGCTTTCCACCCAGCTCAAGCACCAGGCCGTCCACCTGGCGATCAGAGGCGCTGCTTCCGCCGGTGGTGTATTCAGTATGGGTGCCGTTCCGGCTGCTTACGGAATCATCGGTGCCATCAATCCTTCATTCGCTTTCCTGCAGCCAGTGGGCAAAAACGTCCCGCATCGTCGCCTGAAAGGCTTCGCCATGGGTGTCGTATCCGGAATGCCCGGCGGATTTCTTGTAGCCGACATGATCATCAAAGGCAAGGAAGCCGTGATCAAGCCTGGCGACATCTACCTGGCCGAGTTCAAGCAAGAGTTCACCGGTGAGGCCGCCTCTTCCGCCACCCTCATACCGGGAGCCAAGAGCAAGGTTCACGGCGAGGTCATGGAAGACAAAGCCAAATAAAACGCAAAACTCACGTATATGGCATGAATGGACCCCTCCCGCCGGGAGGGGTCTTTTAATTGCAAAGTGTTAATGGCAACCGTGCCCGCCCCGTATAAAATAGGTTCTTTCGTCTCATTGGACTTGCTATGACTTCAACATCCAGACCGGCAGACAAGGCCCTGGCGCCGCATCCCAATCCTATGGACCGCAATCGCTCGATCCTCTGGGCTCGCTTTCTAATCGACAGCGATGACTGGCTGATTCTCGCCACCAAAGTGACCAGGCACGAAGGTCCTCAAGAAGGCTACAGCGAATTCGAGCTGGTCTCCCTGGCTCTCATGGATGGAGCCGGCAAGACCGTTCTCGAGGCGCTGGTGAAGCCCGATCACGAAGTCGAAAGCGAGCTCATCGCCCGTCACGGGCTCGATTATTCGGTGGTCTTCAACGCCAGTCCCTATCCGGCTATCAGAGAGACCCTCATCGCCATGACCGAAGGGCGCGAGCTTACCGCCTGGGATTTCGAGAAACAGCGTCAGGTCCTGGCGGATCTCGACCGGGCTTTCGGCCTGCCCGTCCATCAGTGGCTCGGCAACAGCGTCTCGCACCAGTTGGCCAGATTCACCGGCTCTCTTTCGGGAGCCCAGGTGAAGGACGGATACAACCTTCAGCCTCTCACCGTCAACGGTCTGGGCGCCATGGATGAATGCCGGGCAGTGCGCAAGACCGTGGTGGACATGGCCAGCAGCTCCCAGGAAGTGGATCCCCTGGTCAGCGGCAAGCCCGGCTGGACGGCCCAGTTCTACCGACCCAAGCTCGGCGCCGCCGATAAACTGAAAAATCTATTCGGCAGAAAGTGAAAAGCCTGACCGACAGGACCGCTCTGGTTACCGGCGGGAGCCGGGGCATCGGCGCGGCTATCGCCAGGAAGCTTGCCGCCGAGGGCGCCCGGGTGGCAATTACTTATCAGAACAGCCAGGATGTGGCCGAGTCCCTTGTGGCGGAGCTCGACGGCAACCAGAAACATCTGGCTCTCAAAGCCGATGCCACCAGCCCCGATGCGGTAAGCGTTGCCGTGGACGCCGTCGCTTCCGAATTCGGACATATCGATATCCTGGTCAATAATGCCGGCATCTGGAGAGAAGGTCCTTTCTATACGGCACCGGATTCGGTTTTCGAGAAGATAGTCAATGTCAATGTCCGCTCGGTCTTCGCCGCCATGAAAGCGGTGGTGCCTCATATGAAAAAAGGCGGGCGCATAATCAATATCGGCAGCATCAATGGGGAGCAGTCTTTCAAGCCGGGAAGCGCTCTCTACACCATGACCAAGTTCGCGGTAGCCGGGCTCACCAGAGGAGCCGCCCGGGATCTGGCCGAGCATGGTATCACTGTCAATTGCATTCAGCCCGGTCCTATCGACACGGATATGAATCCATCCGATGCCGATCATTCGGAAGCCATGAAGACCGCCACCGCGCTTGGCCGGTACGGCACCTCCGAAGAGGTGGCGGAGCTTGCGGCATTTCTTGCCGGCAGCGGCTCGTCTTACATTACCGGGGCCATGCTCAATATCGATGGCGGCTTCGTGGCCTGATTGATAATCTAAAGGACTCAGGTCAGGCGGCGCTCCAGGGCGGCCTCCCGCTCGTTGTCGGTGCCGCCGCTGCCGTTATTGCGGTAGGTCTTGCCGGCTATCTGGATCTCCGGCAGAAATCGGCTGGCGGTACTGCCGGCATCGGCTTTACGGTCGATTTCGTGACAATCTTTTGGATTGGAAACGATCGGTCCTCCCGGCCAGCATTCGTGTACAGCATTAGTAATACCGGAGTCACCCGCCTGCGCGGGTTGCGCTATGTGTCTATCCATTGTTCAGTCCTCAAAGGAACGCTTGCGACACATCTTCTGGCGGGGTGATACCAAAGGTGATGTCTCGTTCGCTTGGTGCTTGTCTACGTCTGCAGACTAGCAAAGCTTCGTTACCGGTCTGTGACCGGCTTTCAATATCGCAAGTCCAATCTGGTCATAGAGTCCAGGCTTTCAATTTGCGATCGTTGAGACCGGCTCCTTTGATCGCGGTGGCCATCTCTTTCTGCTCGCTTCTCGATAGCGCCCACTTCGCGATGGCTGCCCGGCGCCAGCCTTCGTCGCTCCTTGCTATCTCGAATAGCTGGGGCGCGAAATCGAGCGAGACATTTTCGAGATTGTCGATCACCGAGCAGGTGATCTCGAAATTCGGATGGGCAAGACAACGCTTGATGGCGGCGGCGGTGCCATCGAAATGAGCGTGCCTGGCCAGGGCTCTCACCAGCCAGTCGAGCTCCGCTGTCAGGCTGGCTCCGGCTCCGGGATCCTCGAAGCTGTCCAGGGCTTCTTCGACCAGCCCGGCAAGAGGAAGGGCAGCGACTTCGGTGGGATGCTCCCAGAGCCAGCCTGCCGGGGCGCTCCGGGCAACCGCTTCTGGATCGGTGAGCAGGGCGACGATTGCGCCGGCAAGCTCGTCATCGTTTTTGCATTGTTTTTCTGCCAGCCAGATATCGACATGACTGAGGGGCTTCAGTGCCGGCGCGGTGCCTCCGCGTTTTGCCAGGGCTTCTGAAGCAGCTCTTCTTATATCCGGATCTTCGCTTCGGAGATTTCTCTCGATCGGATCCGGGGGCATCTCCTCGAACATGCCGGCGGTCTCACAGGCGATCATCCACCAGTGCTTCCAGCGGTCTTCTCCATAGGTGCCCATCTCGGGGGAACGGCAAGCCTGATAGGCCAGATCTGCCGGATCATGCTCAGGTTCGCTTCCGGTGCCGTCGCCGAGCTCCGGGTGCGCAACCAGAAGCGCTCTGCCGGCACGGTAGTGCATCAGGGTGACGGCGTTGTCGCCGTCATCGGGATTGTCGAAACCGAACATGAGAAACTCGTTCCATTGCTCGAGAGAGAGCGCCGGTGCGAGCTTCTCGATGGCCTGGAGAGCGGCGATTTTTTCCGGTGTATCGGTGCCTGCCAGCATTGACCCGAGTTGTTTTCGCGGATCGATCTCG
>JAGQHH010000474.1 GCA_020431945.1 Cyanobacteria bacterium HKST-UBA02
ATTTTTTGATCTCCTAAAAAAAATCCCGGACCCTTGAGGGGAGGTCCGGGAGAGGCGCTACAAAGTGTGCGACGCTACTCAGGACTTCCCCTGCTTGCTGCGTAGTAAAAAAAGTAAAAGTTGGTGGTGTTTTGGATTTTCATTGTCTTCTCTTAAAAATAAAAGGACCGCAGCTTCTATGCTCTGCGGTCCACCTGTCATTCCGATAAGCATCTAGCTCACGGCAGGTGAACCTCGGGGCTAAAGAAATAAAAGTAGCGGACTGATTTCATTTTTTGAAATTCTCTGAAAGCGGCGGCTGTTTTCAGCCGACTATGGGATAGACCTCGGCAACCGGGGGCGGGTCAACAAGTTGTTAAGCAAGAAAAACAACAAGCCAGACACAAATTCCCGAAAAGCCGTCAGTGCTGGCGTTCGACCCACAGAAATGTGGTGAAGTTGGAAGCCAGATCCTGGAGATTCTCTTCTATTATGTCGAGATTATTGAGCTGGGAGAGGACTTTGCTCCCCATAGTGGCGACGGTCTCGGGCAGGTCACCGCGCCCCAGGAGCTCGGCGACTTTGGCATGATCGATAAGATCACCTTCGCCGCTCACGCGTTCGAGCTGAGGATATTTCTTGTCGAGATTGCCCCGGCACTGGGCGAAGACCTGGGGGTGAGCCATGATCTTCTCGACACTCTCGATTTTGACACCGGGTCTGACCATCAGAGTATGGCTGATTTTGATACCAAACTCCTCGACTATATTGAAGCGGTATGCAGCCATGGCATCGATGCTCTCGCCGACAACGCCGCCAATGGAGTTCTGGATGGCGAATTGACCGCGGTCCACTTCGCCTTCGAAAAGCGCTCTCAGGACATTCTTAGACGTGTGTAGATAAACCAGCTCGAAGTCTTCGATGTCTTTCTCTTTCAGATAATGTCGGGCCGCCTCTTCGTTGAAACTACCGCGTCCGCCCTGGATGCCCACCACCAGGCGGTCTTTGTGGACACGATTGGGCAGGAGCCGGTTGAAGCTGCGACTCTGGGCTTCGAAAAGGCGGATTCGCATTTTTCTCGTATAAGGATTGAGAGTCTGCAGATCGTTGAAGAGCTGCCAGGTATCGTTGGCGGCAAGAGCCCGGACTTCGTGTAGTTTTTTCGCCCCGAGAGTATCGATGGGGGTCTCCTCGAGACCGAACTCATCCAGGACACGCCCGACGAAGTGAGCGAGACCCTGGCTGTTGGCCGCCATCTCGTCGTGCTCCTCCGGGCTCATCTCGATGACATCGAGCTCTTTGCCTTCGAAATAATCGCTCCAGAAAGAGAAGGTCCCGGATTCGGCGCGGAAATTGCTCATCACCATCTTGAGACCGGAAAGACCTTTCTGTCTCACTGTGTCCGGACCGAACATGGGATGGGTGAGGATAGCTTCTACAGAGTCCGGAAGGTGTCTGGCAAAAACATCCCGGGGGTGCATTTTCACCGAGAGGACATCGATGACGGTGACTTTGTTTCCCTGAAGCACACTGGTCTGCAGCTCCGGGGCCTGACCGGCGAGAATCTCCTCGAAAGCCGAAATCGGTACACAGTAGAAGATGGTGGAGCTGGTTAGAGCGCGCTTCTGGTCGGCTGGTAAAAAGCCGGCTTCCTGGATCTCTGCATCCGGGCGAGCCGGATCGCAGATCACCAGATCGAAGTCGGGCTTCAAGATCGAGGCGAGAAGCTGCCCGAAGCGGCCGAAGCCGAATATGCTGACCGATTTCTTTTCAGTCATAGAATTTGACTTCTAATAGACGCGGACAGGTCTGCCCGAGACTTTCTCGGTCGCCACCTCGGATTTACCGGGTTTGCGACCGAAGGACACTCCCAGTCTTTCGTGCATGGCCACGTCTTTCTCATCCACATGACGCTGGACGATGGCATCGGCTACTTCCATATATTGAACATTGCCTGCCTGGAAGCTGACCACGGTGACTCCGAAGATGCCCTTGCCAATCAGCTCCACAGCGGCTGAGCCGGCCTCCAGCCCGAAGTTGGCGTCGAGCGCCGAGCTGAATCCGCACCGCATGAGGTGCCCCGGCCTGATCTCGCGAACTTCCGGAATCTCGTAGACACCTTCGACGAATTGACCGGTCTTTTGCATGAACTCTTTGACCTGGGGGTCTTTCTTGATCCGGTCCTCGATCTGTTTCACTACATATTTGCCGGCGCCCATGAGCTTCCGGTGACCGAAAGAATCGGGCTCCGAGCTCATGTCCACCAGCTCGTTGCCGGAGGCATCGCGCAGACCCTCGGCGACGATCACCATGGCGGTACCGGCATTGACGTCGCTCTCGCTGACACGCTTGATGAAAACGCCTTTGAGATGCTCGTAGAGCACATCGAAATCTACCGGGATCTCGGGGATGAGAATGGCGTCGGCATCGGCGGCGACACCACCGCGGAAGGCGGTGTGACCGGCGTAGCGCCCGAAGACCTCCATGACAATTATGCGGTTATGAGTACGACCGGTGGTGCGCAGATCTCTTGTGGCCTCGGCGATTCTGTTGATGGTGGAGTCACCGCCGACGCTGTAGGGCATCAGGTCGAGGTCCATGGTCTTG
>JAGQHH010000475.1 GCA_020431945.1 Cyanobacteria bacterium HKST-UBA02
AGGGACAGTATTGCCGCCAGCACCTCCGGTTTAGACTCAAGAGCCGCCCTGGCAGGCATGCTTCGTATCGGCAGAAAAGACGATGTACCCTTCACCCGGCTCTGGTGCCAGGCTCTCGCCGACTCCAGACCGAGGAAGCAGCAAGACCTTCTACAACCTGGTCATACCCTTCAGACAGACCGTTTCGAGATTATCTCCTTGATCGGCGGCGGCGGTCAGGGCACCGTCTATGCCGCCACCATGAAAGACCTCGGTCAGACCGAGATGATCGTCCTCAAAGAGTATGTCCTGCCTGACGTGGTGCACCATGAAGAGCACAAGAATGCCTGCGAGCAGTTCGAGAAAGAGATCAGGCTATTGAGCAAAGTCGAGCACGAGAATGTGATCAAGCTTCTGGACGCTTTCGTGGAGGATCACCGGGCTTATCTGGTCCTCGAGCATTTTCCGGGAGTGTCTCTGAGACAGCATGTGGATGAGAAAGGACCATTCTCGGAGACTCAGGTCCGGGAGCTGGCGGTGAAAATGTGCGATATTCTCGACCACCTCCACAATCTGGAGCCCCTGATCATGCACCTGGATTTCTCTCCGGAGAATATTCTCTACGGCGAGGACGGGAGCATCAAGCTCATCGACTTCAATATCTCGGTGGAGGAGCACTCCCTGAGAACCAGGACAGTTATGGGCAAGCAGCGGTACATGGCTCCGGAGCAGTACCGGGGCAAGCCCTCTCCGGCAAGCGATATCTACTCCCTGGGAGCCACTCTCTATTTTCTTCTGACAGCCCGGGAACCGGAGCCGATCAGCGTCGCCCGACCGGCAAAAGTCAGAGACATAGATGCCGACCTCGATGACATAGTAGCCGGGGCTACGGCCCTCGAGGAAAATGAGCGCTTCGCCAGCGCCCGCCAGATGAAAGAGAGGCTGCTGAAATCATGAACGAGCTGAGCAAACAGTTGAGGCTGGGAAGCCCGGTAGAGGTGATTATCCCCTATGACCTCGAGCCTCAGGGCCAGAGCGCCGTAAAAGCTTTTGCCGAATCGCGCTACAAGGGGCCGATCTTCAACATGGATTTTCCCTGGCTGGTCACCATGGCCAGCTCGGCTGCAGTGATGATCACCTGGGCATTGCTTGTCGCCCATACCTCGAGAACTTTCGGCTTGAACCCGGTCCTGGCTGTTCTGTCGGCATTTCCAATCTTTTTCGTTTTGATCAGCCCGCTTATCTATCCCGCCCTCGAATCCGCCAATCTCAAGCTGGCTTACGGAAAGGACTGGCTCCGTTATCTGGTCGGTCCCACCCATATAGGTCTCACCGATTCGGGATTCAAGCTCTACTGGCGGGGCAGATTCTTCTATAACTATCCTTCCCTGGCTATCTGGCCCGAGATTTTCGACGCCAACCTCGTGGAGGACCCGCTCTATGGCGGAACCAGCTTGCAGTTCGTCTATCAAACAGGCTTCGGCAGACGAATAATGACCCTGCCTGTCTGCGGATTCTCGAGCCGGGAGGATCTGGAGCTTGTCCTGGAGAGCTTTGCCAGGCACATACCCGAAGACAACCAGAGTCTCACCCTGAAAGAGCAAGCCGGTGAAGGTTTTGCCAGGCTGCTCGCAGAATTCGATCAGACCAGCGCTCTCAAGAGCCTGCCGGGAACGTCAGAGCGAACTGATACGTAGTTTTCCCATTCCCAGGGCGCCCGCCAGTCCGTATCTTATAGATCTGCTTGCCTCGTTGCAAAAATTCTCTCTCAAAAACCTGCGCCCTTTCACCCCCCGCGCAGTAAGGAGTTCCTTATGGGTCTAGAATCAGGCCATGGCGGTCACACGTTCAAGGTGACCGATTCGGCGTTACCGGCACATCATGGTGACGCTTCCGCACATCTCAGTCGTTTCGTATCCGGTATATCAGTCTCGGACCATGCACCGGCGGTGCATACCGGACGGACCGCCGGCGACGCCAGCTCGGTCACCATAACTCCTCTGGCGGAGCTCAGCACCAACACAGGCGGAGACGGCAGAGACACGGCGCCCAAAGCGGCGACCCCCGACCTCTCTGCCAACCCCAGTGTCGAAGACCTGGCTAAGGCAGGCGTTTTCAAAGATATGACAGGAGCTCAGACAGATCAGAGCGAACGCACCCGCCTGGCTGCCGGCGAGACTCCCGAGATCAAGGTCAAGATGACCGATGCCGGCTCGGATCCGGCCAAACAACAGGCAGACTTTCTGATTAAGAAGGACGGCTCCATCGAGCTCCTGAACAATCCCGAAAAGACCGGGCAGAAAGAAATAGTCGTGGCAGTCGAGAGAGACGCCGGTGAGCTCAAGCCCAGCGACACTCAGCAGCAAGCTCTCAATCAATTGATGACTTATTTAGATGGCAGGATCAAAGCTCAGTTTCCCCAGGCCCAGGAACAGGGCGTCAAAGTAGACGACCAGCAGAACCTGGTTCCTGATGATCTGAAAAATTCTCTCAAAGTGAACTCGAACGCCGCTCCCACCAATCCGGAGCTGCCTGATTCGGCCAACCGGCAGGTCCAGGACATGAATCGCTTCCGCGGCAGCGGCGAAGGCTCCATGTCCCGGCAACAGGCCAACGATTACTTCCCGGAACGCTCGGTTCCTCGCGAAGCGAACGAGAACGACAGGATTGCAGCAGTCAAAGACACCGTAGCCAGTTTTGTCAGCCGCGGCGATCAGCATCCCTACGAGCACGTCGTGCACCGGGGCAGCCGGGGCTGGGGCATCGGTCGTTATGGTCTTACCTATGACATGATCTCCTCCTGGCTCGACAACCTCGACATAGGCAATCTCGAGCAACTCGAGAAAGAAGGCAAAGTTCCCAAAGGCACTGCTGCCCGTATGAAAGCCATGAAAGAGAGCATGGCGAAAGCCAAGCGCTCGGGCAAGGATTCGGATCTCGATCCTTTCTTGCAGAAACTCAAAGCCGGTGATAAGAACAACCCGATCACCGCCGCCGATATCAACCAGAACTTCGGCAAAGAAGTCCAGGAGCTGGCCACTTCTTTCAACGTCGGCCGCTTCGCCCAGGAGATGGGCGGCACCACCCAGAATGTCGACCCTGGCAAACTCGCCCTGGCCATGACCCTGGGACGCGTGCCCGGCGAGCAGGATCTCAACGATCCCGCCAACAAGCAATTCGTCGATGCAGCCAACCAGACCTATCAGATCGCTCTCAATCGCTACACTAAAACCGGCGATACGATTCCCTTCACCGATGCCAGCAATCTCACCGACGCCATGCAGAAAGCGGAAGGCAAGGCCCTCTGGACCGACTATGCCCAGGCTACGGAGAACGGCAACCTCGGCTGCGCCATCGCTGCCAGCCGCATTCTCAGAGCCGGTGGCGTGCCGGTGGGAGAACAGCTCGGGGTGGACGGTCTCAAGAACGATATGGAACGTCTCGGCGCCCGACCCACGAGTCTGGCGAACGCCATCAACAGCGGCAGGCCCTATGTAATCATCAAGCAGAACGGCGGCAGCCACACCGGCGTCGCTATCGGCCGGACAGTATTCGAGAACAGCTCGTCCCGGGGTCGGGTGGTGAGGCGCGATTTGAGCGAATCAAGCCTGCGCTCCGGCTCGGTGGCTTATATAGTGCCGTCCCAGTATGTGAATTCCAACAATGCCTGAGGGCTCAAAAGCCTGATCTCAGTTGATCACTACCGAGGCCTTGCCGTATTCGAAAGATCTGGGCGTGCCCACGAATATCATCTTGAGCAGATCTCGATAGAATCCATATAGAGGAATGCGCTCGGCGATCTCATCCCGGACCGAGTCCCGGCGCCGTTTATGCGATCGATGAGACGGCCCCGCCATATGATCGAGCTCGAGATAATAATTTGTCAGAGGCTGGATCTGGATCTCGAACAACCGGTCATGCCAGTTGACCACGCTCTTGATGGCGCGCCAGCCGCTGCGCTTGAGACGCTCGGCATCCGGAGAGAGATAGTCCTTGCTCTCGATGAAAGCCAGGAGAGGGCAATCAGGATCATCGAGAGCGACTTCCTCGGTCCTGGTCTCCAGGTCTTCCACGAAAGCATCACGGCTGTTGCTGACGGTGAGCCTGTGAAGCTCCTCGTCGATGTGC
>JAGQHH010000476.1 GCA_020431945.1 Cyanobacteria bacterium HKST-UBA02
TAGAAGATCTGCTCCCAGGGACCGAGATCGAGCTTGCCGTCGGTGACCGGCACCGTCACCTGGTGATTGATGAGGATGCGCTTCAGATGCGCATCGCCATTGTCCTCACCGGTATTGTGGTGATGATAGTCCGGCTTGGCCGGCGCCAGCTCTTCGAGCCAGGTGTCGATATCCTTGATCAGGCCGTTTTCCCAATCATTGATATAAACACCGGCGGTGATGTGCATTGCCGAGACTAGAATGAAACCTTCGGTGATACCACTTTCGTCCAGGAATTTCTGGACATCGTCGGTGATGCGGATATACTCCCGGCGCTTCTTGGTGTCGAACCAGAGGTACTTCGTATGAGCTTTGAGCTTGTCGGCTACTTTCACGTCCTGCTCCTCGTCACTCCGGATAGAGTTCTCATAGATTACGCTCGCCGGCTGTCACAGCGCGAACTTATATACGATCCGGCTCGGCAACCGGACTGGTCAATTCTATACGAATTCCTGATTATGTCACGGGTTCAATTGATTCAAACTGTAACAAGTCAACAGGTAAAACGAGCAAAAGCCGCTCAACATCAAGCTTCCAGATGACAACAGGAAGCCTCTGGAGCCTATATACAATCGGTATAAATCGAGAAGTTGTTAACCTGCGACATACACTGGATATTCATCAGAGAGCCTGGTCTAAAAAGCCTGATCTCGCAGAGCCAGCTCTTGCAGGGAGGGCAGCGGTCTGGTGATGTCTTTGTTGCCCAGGAGCATTCGACCAAGACCCGAGCTGAGCGGCTTCTCGTGCACGATATTGACGGTGCCCTTGCCGATCGCGCCGGAAGACTCGAACATGGTCGCTTCTCCGGTAACGCCCCGGAAAAGTAGCTCTCGCGAGGCTGTGCGGCCGAGCATACCCTGACCTTCATAGACCAGCATGTCGTTGCCGGACTGAATCACGCCGGTCCCGAAAGTGCCGACCCTGTCCGTTCCGGTCATGCGCAGCCCGCCTTCGGCCAGAGGCGAGTGGTTGTGCACCAGCACCCGGCCCGGCTTGTCGGCAAAGGGTAGCTTCACGCCTTCCGTAGTACCCCGGAAGACCCGGCTCGCCCGCATGCTGGCGAAGTCGAAAGACTGGGCAGTCTCCACGCCGCTCCAGGGATTCTTCTCCCCGAAAGAGCCGGCTAACTTAATCAAATCGACATTGCCCTCTCTGGTCACCATCGAGCCTGGAATCCGCGAGCTTCCCGGTCCGTAGAAAGCATAGATCTCGCTGGCTGTCTGCCTGGTCTCGGTAAGAGCTCTGCCTATTTGCGGAGCGCCATATCTGCTGACGGCGAGACTGCCGCCGGCCATAGCTCCGGGCAGGGTCTCGATGAGCATGGTCCCTTCTTTTGCCAGAGAGGTGCTGCCCGACTGTATAAGCGCGTCCCGGGCGCTTCTCGTGTCGGCATTACGGGCCTTGTCTATAAAGCCGGCGGTCTCGAGACCATAACGACCAAGCTGCCAGGCTCCGAGCCCCAGGGCTACGACCGTGCCGATTTTCGGGAAGCGGGTCATGGCCTTCACAGCCTGGTAGCCCACCACACCGCTCACAACAGCCTTGCCGGCAACCTCACCGGGATGCTGGGTGACGTCGTTATAGACCTCGTCGAAAAGCTTGCCGGGAGTGGCTTTGAGAACGCCACCGGTGACATCGAGAACATTCTCGAGCTGGCTGCCTGTCTGTGCTTGCGGAATATCGCCCAATGCTGAAACCGGAGAAACGATGACTTACCAGGCCATAATAAGAGCCTGATCGAGATCAGTCATGGGTGTAAATACGAAAGCTCTATTTCTGAGAAGGCTTTTCCGGGGAATCTTCAGGCGCAGCCGGGGCTTTGAGCAATTGAGCCAGACCCTCTTTCGCTTCCGGGAACTGGGCATCGATAGCCAGGGCTTTCTCGAAGGCCTGCCGGGCCTGGGCATCGTCATGCAGTCTCTGATATAGAGACCCCAGGTGTGTCCAGAGAGTAGGATAGCTCGGGCTGAGCTTGACCGCCTGGCTGAACTCATCCCGGGCAGTAGCCAAATCGCCTTTGGATTCCGCCAGCCAGCCCAGGTCTACATGCAGCGCCGTGGCCTCGGGCTTGAGCTTCACCGCCCGGGACATCTCGTCCACAGCCCGGTCCTTTTCGCCTTTCTTCTCCAGGAGCTGGGCGAAGTCCGCCCGGGCAAAAGCATCCTCAGGAGCGAGTTGCAGAGTCGAGTCGTAATAGAGCTCGGCTTTGTCGAAATTGCCGCTGGCCGCATAAGCGAATGCCAGGGAGCGATGCACCACGGGGTCGGTGGGTGAATAAGAAAGAGCCCACTGCAGCTCGGCGATGGCGTCATCCCAGTTGCGCTTGTCGGCATGGGTGAGACCCTTGTTGTAGTGGAGGTTGGTAGCGCTGACCAGGAGCTCTTTGCGGTGCTCGGCGGATATCGGGATCGGATCGCCGAGACCCACCACCAGCATGAACTCAGCCAGGGCCCGCAGGGGATTGCCCCTGAGTAGCGCCACCAGGCAGTAGTCTCGATGCGCCGCTTTCATAGTCGGCATGTACATGATCGCCACCCGGAGCTCCACCTCGGCAAGCTCGGTGTCCCACTTGGACATATAGAACTGAGACTGCTCGAAGTGATTGATCGCCTCGTTCTGCAAGCGAGCCATGGTCGTGGCAGCGTCTTCGGCAGCAGGATTGCTTTTTACATCAAGAGGTGTGAATGCACGCTTGCCGTCAGTTTCTGTGTCGCCATCATAAGCGGTATCAGAATCTTCGGACTGGTCAGCGACGGCATTGTCTGTGTCGTCACTGGAAACGCTCTTGTCGCCGTCATCCACAGCAGTGTCCGGGGTCCCTGAAGAAGCCGGAGAAGAAGCGCTGGAATTTCGATCGCCAGCAGCACCGGATACGGCACTACTACTATCACCGTTGCCGGTGCTCACTGCCTGGGGTCCTGCCGCCGCCGGTAATACCGAAGGCACGAGCATGACGCTGAACGCCAGAAAGGATGCGGCTGTCGACTTGAACACTCTTCTACTTTTAGACATGGATAAAAACTTCGCCTGCCGGAACATACTAATTATGACACTCAAACCACCCTCAGACTCAAGGAGTTTATTCCTGCCGAAACTCCAGGGTTTTCCCCAGGTCCCCAAAAGTAAACGCCGCCGGGATGGAAGCGAATCGGCGGCGCACTCGCCGGATAACCGGCATTAAGATACAAGACGGCCCGGGGAAAGCGATGTTCCCTGTTTCAAAAGAACCTAAATAGCGACTATGGAGATCCCGCGGCTGTCGGCGAAAGCTGCCAGCTCTTCCTGCTCAACCACCATGGTCTCGCCGGCACCGATGGCCAGCACGCCGCCTGGATGAGGAGCGATCATGGACTCGAGCGTGTTCATGCCCACTGTAGGGACATCGAAACGCATATCGTGATCCGAGCGAGCCACTTTCACCACCACCACCGGTCCGCGAGCCAGGGCGACGCCCCGTTTGATCGCCTCGTCGGTGCCCTCGATGGCTTCCACAGCCAGGATCATCCGGTCCTTGACCACGACGGTCTGGCCGATATCTAGCCTGGCGATGTTCTTGGCTATCTTGAGCCCGTATTCTATATCCGCGTATTCGTCGGCGGTGGGCTCCCGGCGGGTGATCACCCCGACCTCGGGAAAGATATGCCGTAAAAACTCGGTCTGGGTGAGGACTCTCATACCCTGACGTGCCGCGAAGTCGGCCATGCCCCGCTGGATGGTGTCGTCGTTGAGATTGGGCAGCCGGCTCAGTTCGCGAACCGCCGTCCAGTCGAGCTTGGACACCTGCCGGAGCAGATCGAGCTTGGGCATCTTGCCGATGAAAACCAGCTCGTTGACTTCTTCACTGCGCAAAAGCTTGAGGCTCCGCCCGATCTGACCGGGAGCGATCTCGAAAGCCTTGAGACAATGGGGCTCGATAAGATCGCGCCCGTCGGCGGTGAGAGACAGACCAATGACGTCATAGCCCTTCTCCCGGGCGCTGGCAGCCAGAATCGCCGGAAGCTTGCCGGTGCCGGCTATGAGTCCGAGCCGCCTGCCTGTGCCGGGGGTGAATTGTGCCTGTCCTGTCTGCTGTAATGTAGTGCTGTTCATTGATATGACCGGTCGAGAAAGCCAAAGTCTAGCATGTCTTGGCATCCCGTCCCTTGCCGGGGTTTAAAGAAAGAGCTGAGAAAAATGGAAAATCATCCAAAACCCTGAGTTTTGGGCACTTTCCTTGACATCGATGTTCTCAGTTGATTAAACTGGCTTAAGAGCCATTAATGTTGAGAAAGACTGACTTTCGGGAGTGATAGATGGCGATTTCCGGCTTTACCAGAACCAAGGGCAGATCCCACACCAGATCCCACACCAGATCCGCCCGGCTCATCGGGGCGCTCGCCCTGGCGGCCGTGCCGCTGATTGCAGGGGAAGCTGCCTGGGCTGGCAATGCCGACAGCGCCAACCCCAATATGGGACATTTCTATATGGCCCGCCAGCAGATTCAGATCACCGACGACTCACCGGTAATCAACTACAAAGGCGGCGGCGCGCCCGGACAGGCCGGCGCCCAGGGCATGGCCCCCGGCGTCCCGGCGCCATTGCCTAGAGCGGGCTTCCAGCGCTTTTCACAGACCCTTCCCAGTTACAGCAATACTCTTCCCCAGGTCAATAACGGCGTTCCCAAGGCGCCGCCTCCGGTAAGGCAGAACCTCAACAGCGGCATGCAGGGAAAAGCAGGCAAGCTCAAGCCCTCGAAGAAGAAGGCAGCTACGACCAAGAAGCCCGCCGCTGCGCCGAAAGCAGCCGCCACACCCAAGGCTTATTCGCCATATAAAGGATACGATCCCAAGACGGCGCCTCCGCCCAGCCACACCGCCAACGCCCACGCCGGCGGCGGCTCGCGTACCGACGCCAAAGTACGGGGCAGCGTCCTGCACTGGGCTCGTGGACGCGGCGGCAGGTAAGCTTACTTGCGATAGAACTCTGAAAAGCCGACTATTCGACTGATTGCGTGGTCTGGGCAGATTCGGCTGCCTGAGGAGCCGCCACGGTATCAGTGTCGTACACCTTCATGGCGTCATCGTCATTACGCAGGCTGGTCACCATTTCCAGCCACTGCGAGAAGTCGCGGAGAAGCTCGTCCTCGTCGATAATGATGGGACCGTCAGCCCTCGCGGGTCTGCCAACAAAGCCAGCCAGCATGCTTGCTTGATGCTCGTCGGCTATCGGCGAGAAATCGAGCAAACCTGCATTTTGCTTACCATCGACAGCTTCTGAAGTCATCGCACCCTCTGGGGTATGTGCGCCGACCGGCTTCAGCTTATCCGTCATACTGGTGGGACCTCCAACTACCTCGCATCGCAGAAGTCTGCATTATGCGGCAGTCAAGTACGGAGTGCAATGGCTGAAAAGTAAGATTAGAAAGCTCTTCGCATCCAGGCTCCCCGATCTGGGGTAAAGCCCTGTATTTACAGGGGTTTGCGGCGCTCAACATCTCGTTGCTTTTCGTATATATCCGGGACATTCTCGAGGTCCAATCTGGCAATACCTGTATTATCGGCGCCAGGCTGTTCACACAGCGCCACAACTCTGCCGAAACCCTCTGGCGCTGTGGTAATATGCATAATCCACGGGTGAAACACCCGAGAGACATCTGCCCGTAGCTCAGCTGGATAGAGTGCATGGCTACGAACCATGAGGTCCCTGGTTC
>JAGQHH010000477.1 GCA_020431945.1 Cyanobacteria bacterium HKST-UBA02
AGGCTCCGCCTCCCGGACCTCCTCCCGGACCGCCACAACAACAACTTCCCAGCCAGCCCTTCCAGACCCAGGCTCCGCCTCCCGGACCTCCTCCGGGACAACCGCAACAACAACTTCCCAGCCAACCTTTCCAGGCCCAGGCTCCGCCTCCCGGACCGCCTCCACAAGCACCGCCGACTTCCGAAGCGCCTCCACAGCAAGCTCCGCAGGCACAGACGCCGAAACCTCCGGCGGGTAGACCGCGCTCATCCTCGGTCCTACCTAAGATGAAAGCTTTCGATCCAAAGAAAGTCCCCAGGAAAAAGAAGCAGAAAGAAGATGAGGTCAGCGCCTCAGGTAAGCATCCTATCTTTCCCCCGGCCAACCGGGAATTGTTCGAGGACCTGTCCCAGCCTGACGACGCATGGCCGGCTCGGCCGGAGAACCAGAATTCTCCCGACTCCGAACAGGAGGCACCATCTTCTATCCCACCTGAAGAAAGCGAACCTGTCGCCGTCGCCCCAGGTCCGCCGGAGAGCGCGATATCTTCTTTCGACGTGAAGGCCTTCGAGGACGAAGAAGAGGATTTTCAGGAGGAGACGGACAAGCAAGAGCCTCCGGAGGAAGTTGTAGAGGAAGAGCAGCAACAGGAGCCCAGGCAGATTCTTGTAGAGGTCGACGAGGAGAAAAAGGCCGGCACGAGCAATCAGAGTCAGGACCTGCATAAAGCAAGGATCCATATGACCACAGCCGACTCGGCTCTGGAAAACGACAACTTCCAGGTCGCCAAACCGCTTTTAGAACAAGCTCTCAAACTAATCCGCGAATCGGAAGCCTATACGTCCGAAGAGGCGCAGACCTGCCTGCACAAGCTGGGAGACTGCAATTACCACCTGGCTAATTTCGAAGAAGCCCTGGAGAACTTCGTCGCCTTGAAGCAAATCTGCGAAAAGACAGAAGATGCCGAAGCTACGACTTTTATCGTCGCCCTGCAGAAAATCGCCAAGACATGCGAAAAGTTGGAGCGCTTCAGTGAAGCGAAGATGAGAGGTCGCGAGGCGATCAACAAAGCCAATGCCCTCCTGGCACCTTCCCATCCCCTGGTGACAGCAGCATATCGCCTGCACATGAACCTGCTCAGAAAAATCGGCGCTTATAAAGATGAGCTGGAGGGTCTGGAGCAGGAGTTTCAAGATGTCGTCATCAAAGGCGCCTCCGGACCGATCGGCGAAGACGGCGATCTCGACGATCTTTTTCTTGTCTGGACCGGCAATTTCAACCTCGAGAATATCGAAAAGCAGAGACAACTCCACCAGGCACGCAGCCGCTTTCGCAACGAAGAGGTTGCGCCACCACCGGTGAAGTCATCGAAACCCGCCGCACGCTGGGTGATAATCCTGGTTGTCGGAGCCCTGATCGGAGCGGTAGCAACGACCATGGTTGCTGCTGTAATGATGCTCAAGCCGGAGACGCCTCAGACCGGCATGATCGACTCGCGCCTCGCTCATTTCGTCGGCAGCACCTATCAGAGCGCCGACGGGCTCAAGAGCCTGAAAGTGATGAGCAACGGGACTGCCGAGCTGACTTTCGGCAGGACAACGACAAAATTGAGCGTCAAAATCGGTGAGCCCTCCGGTGGACCCATGGCCATGTTCAAGCAGCTAACCGGCGGAGACGAGGGCTATGTTCTCGAACAGATACCGCAGGGCTTCAAAGACCCTGAAGGAACGATTCTCTTTGCTGAATCTTCCACCGACCAGTCCATAATCAAAGCGATGAAGACGATCTCCGACCTCGCCAACTATTATTTCTCACGCAACAGCTTCCGTTATCCGAGCAAGCGCAAGCAGTTCCGTGATCTCGGCCCGGAAACCGATCTGAACAATCCTCTAGGAAGCGGCATGAGACCGCTTTTGAGGCTCAGACAGTTCGAGAAGGACGAAGGCGATGTCGCTTATGCCGAATCCCTCAACGACATGGCATCAGGAAAAGCGATGTTCAAACCGGACAAAGAAGCGGGCCTCAACCCTGGTCTCATCGAATGTATGATCGTCAATCCTTTCGAAGGAACGACCCAGGAAGACGGCACTTCGTTTCTCATTAGAGCCTATGGCAATAACGGGAAATTCATCACCGCCAGCAAACCCGGCACAGTCTTCGTCATGGTGCAGAAAAACGGCATTCCCATAGCAGTGGTGAAAGAATCCGAAGTCACCTCGCCAATCAAGAACGAGAACAAGACTACTCTGTTCCTGAAGTTGACACAGTAAAAAAGAGAATCGCTCTCTCTTCCTATATCTTTTACTATAACACCTCGTACTTCAAGCAGAAAGAAGAAGCAAGAGACCCCGACGGGTCTCTTGCCTCTCCCTAGCATCAGAAGTCTTTGGGGTCCGGATGCGAACGAGCCAGACCCGAAGCCAGAGCCTCCTCGATAACCGCCGTGGAAACAGCCTTGGCGACACGAGCATCGAAGATACTCGGAATGATGTAGTCTTCGTGGAGCTCGTCAGCCCCGACCACACCGGCGAGGGCACGGGCCGCCGCCATCTTCATGGCTTCCGTGACTTCCCGTACCCGGGCTCTCAAAGCGCCGCGGAAGACCCCGGGAAAGACCAGAGCATTGTTGATCTGGTTCGGATAATTGGAGCCCCCGGTGGCCATCACCTTGACGAAGGACGCCGCTTCTTCCGGAAGCACTTCCGGAACCGGATTTGCCAGGGCAAAAACGATGGCATCCTTTTTCATCACCTTCAGATCCTGCCCTTTCAGAAGACCGCCTACCGAAAGACCGAGAAACATATCGGCTCCGGCAAGAGCTTCTTTCAGAGAGCCCTTGAAGCCGGACTGATTGCTGTTTTCAGCCAGCCAGCGCTCCTGGAGCGTGAGATCGGTGCGGCCGGCATGGACGGCGCCCACCTGATTGAAACCGATCACGTCCTTGACGCCGGCATCCATGAGCAATTTGATGGAGGCCATGCCGGCTGCGCCGACACCGGCTGCCACCAGTTTCATCTCGGACAGGTCCTTGCCCACCACCCGAGCCGCATTGATTGCTGCAGCCACCACAGCAATGGCGGTGGCATGCTGGTCATCGTGGAAAACCGGGATATCGAGGGCTTCTTTGAGCCGACGCTCAACCTCGTAACAGCCCGGAGAGGCGATGTCCTCGAGATTGATGGCTCCAAAAACCGGGGCGATATTGATTATCGTCGAGACGATCTGATCGACGTCCTGGGAGGCCAGGCAGATCGGGAAAGCGTTCACGTCGGCACAATGCTTGAAGAGCATAGCCTTGCCTTCCAGCACCGGCAGTGCGCCGTACGGACCGATATTGCCCAGGGCCAGAACCCGCGAGCCATCGGAAACCACAGCCACCATATTGCCCTTGCAGGAAAGGGACCAGGCTCGTCCGGGATCGGCAGAGAGAGCGAGAGACACCTGAGCGACGCCAGGGGTATAGACCTCGGCGAGATCGCTGGCATTGGCGATGGGAAGGCGCGGATTGACGGTGATTTTCCCTCCGGCATGCTTGAGCAGGACCGGATCGAAAACATCGACTACATCGACGTATTTGAGGCGCTTCAGGCGGCGCACAAGCATCTTGCCGTGGTTCTCGTCTCTGAGCGTCACCGAGACATCACGGATCACGAAATCCTTGCCGGCGCGTACGACATCGATAGTGCCCGTGTCACCACCGGCACGAGCAATAGAACTCATGGCGCTGCCCAGAGCAGCACCACCTTTGTAGAACTTCAGACGCAGAGTCAGCTTATAGTTGCGAGCAAGCGACTCCGCCTGGCGATTAGCGGATGCAGACACGATAATTCTCCTCGTTTTTCCGGTACCACTTTCAGTGACACCCGAGCCAGAAGGTCAGCTCCAGCCAGTTTCCGTCAGCCCAACTCCGACACACGACATGAAACATCGTCGAAGCAGAGTAAGAAGTTGTGGAAGTCCGGCAGGGGGCTGTTAAAAAGTTTTTCCAGAGTAAATTAGAAAGACATAGTTAGTTATCAAACAGAAGTACTTCAACTCAACTCCGGATGCTTATTAGAAGTTCTTTTTTATTTCTTGATCTGTTTCGCATCTCTCGTCGCTTCGCTATCCTGGAAATAAGAGTAAGCTAGATCCATGACCTGATGCCTGCTTACGGATTTACCACCAGTGCAGCCACCTCCTGAAAACATCCCGGACAACCTCGCTCCCAGGCAATACCGGCGGCTGGGTTTGCTCTACGCCCTGATGGGCAAACAGGAGCAGGCAGTCGAGTGCATGACCAGGGATCTGGGTGTTCCAAAGGAAGAAGAAGAGGAGCAGGGCATCCCAATCCCCGCGAGCCTGGGGAACAGTATTCTCAAATTGATTAACGATGCGCTCAAGATAAGACGCTCCGCCAGCCACGACGAAGACCTCGAGGCGCAAATGCAGGCAATCGAAAGACAACTCGGCGAACTGGGCGTGCCGGACGATCAGAGAGCCGGCGTGCTCGAGGCCCTGAGAGACAAATTGGCCAATCTCAAGACCGAAGAGCCACCCCCCAGGGAGGTGCCACAGGGTCTCTCGGGAAAGGAATACTACCTTCTCGGTCTGCGCTATAAAGAAGCCGGCTGGACGGAACAGGCACGCGATGCGCTGCTTCTCGCCATCGAATCCGATCCGCAGTCGCAATCAGCCATCGATGCGCGGCGTTTTCTGAGCACCAAGATTCCCCGCCATCCGGTGCCGCTGGTGGCAGAGCAGACCAATATCCAGGGTTTCAACCTGATGTTTGCCGGCAGGTCGGCTCAGGCCAAGAAAGTCTTCTTGAGTCTGATCGAAGAATACCCTGATTTCGAGTGGCCCTACGGCAATCTAGGCAGTCTTCTCATTAGAGAAGGGGCTTTCGAGCAAGCAATCGAGATTCTGGAATCGGCTCTCGAGCTCAATCCGGGCTATATCAGCGCCTGGCTGCATCTGGCTCGAGCCCGGGCTCTCCAGGGCGACCTCGACGCCTCCCACGCCTGCCTGGACCGGGTGCTCAACATCGATCCGGACGATCCTTCCGTACCCGGCATGAGAGCCATGGTCGTCGAGCTGGCAGAGCTGGAAGAACCGGACTGAGAATCGGATTCAGGCTCAAGCGCGATTATAGTCGTCCGAATAGCGAACTATATCCTCTTCTGGAAACGCTTCTCCGGTTTGAATCTCAATCACTTCCACCGGCTCATCCGAGGCACAGGCGATCCTGTGCTTCACCCCTCGTTTGACATAGACATGATCGCCATAGCAGAAGTCTCTAGTACTGTCATCGAGAGTAACCCGGGCGATACCGGCAACAATCACCCAGTGCTCGTCCCTGAGCTTATGGCTTTGCAGGCTCAGACGCTGGCCGGGATTGACCACCAGGCGCTTGACCTTGGTGTTGGGCTTGTCGGCGAGGATATAAAAAGCTCCCCAGGGTCTGTCTTCATGGTAAGAGTCATTGCCCATTACGGCTCTCCGGTACTGTCGAATTCCGACCTAACTTTACTACATGATCGGGTTGTTACGGCCATAGAGAGCGGTGAGCTCTCCGAGCTTTTCGCTCTGCTGCCCGGTCAGCATCTCGCTGCGAAAACGCCATGACCAGTTGCCCTCCTGGCTGGCAGGAAGATTCATGCGTGCCTGAGAGCCGAGTCCCAGAACATCCTGGAGAGGCACTACGGCAATGCACGATACCGAGGCGAAGGCTGCTTCGATGAAATCCCAGTTGATCTGTTTGCCATCGGAGCGAAGATAGCGAAGGCAGTGCTCGCGCTCTTTCTCGATCTGGGCGGCGTCTCTGGTCGAACCGGCACCGGCCTTGCTTCGGAACCAACCGAGCACCGTGTCATGATCGTGAGAACCGGTATAGACCACCGAGTGCGGCAAATAGTTGTGGGGCAGGTCTATATTGCAAGCATCGCTTCCGAAAGCCATCTGCAAAATCCTCATTCCAGGAAACTCGAAATCATCGCGAAGCTGCTCCACGTCCGGAGTGATTACGCCGAGATCCTCGACGATCAGGGGCAGGGGATCGAAGGCCCGGGTAAGCGCTTTGAAGAGCTCGCGGCCGGGAGTGTGAACCCATCTTCCTTTCCTCGCCGTGGTTTCGCCTGCCGGGATCTCCCAGCAAGCGGCGAATCCCCGGAAGTGATCGAGACGCATAACATCGACCGTCTCGAGGGCCATACGAAAACGCTTGATCCACCAGCCGAAGCGATCTTCTTTGAGGGACTCCCAGTTATAGAGAGGGTTGCCCCACAGCTGCCCTGTAGCACTGAAATAATCCGGGGGGACACCTGCCACCACAGTTGGTGAGCCCTCCCTGGAAAGCTTGAAGAAATTGTTGTTCCGCCAGACATCGACAGAGTCATAGGCTACGAAGATCGGCATGTCGCCTACGAGAAAAACATTCTTCTTGTTGCAGTAAGCCCTGAGCTCTGCCCACTGGTGAAAGAAAAGATACTGAAAAAACTTCTCCGCCTCGATCCGATCCGAGAGCTCGTCGGCTGCTTTCTCGAGGGCATCCTCTTTGCGCCGGGCGAAACGAGGCTCCCATTGATCCCAGGAGGAGCCGTCATGCATGTCCTTGAGTGCGACAAAGAGAGCATAGTCGTCGAGCCAGTCCTGGTGCTTCTGGCAGAAGGCAAGAAACTCGGTCTGCTTGACCACATCGGGGCTCTTCTTGAAATTCTCGAAAGCTTCTCTGAGCAGCTTGCGCTTGTACTCGATCACCTTTCCGTAACTCACCTTGTCTGCGGTGAATCGCGGCGGTGACGCGATATCGTCCTTGCTGATGAACTTCTCCGCCACCAGCTTCTCGGGACTGATCAAAAGAGTGTTGCCGGCGAATGCCGAGAGTCCCTGATACGGAGAGTCGCCGTAGCCAGTGGGACCGAGGGGAAGGATCTGCCAGATATGCTGGTTGGACCTGGCCAGAAAGTCGGCGAAATCATAGGCGCACTGGCCGAGATCACCGATGCCGAACGGCCCGGGAAGCGATGTTGGATGCAACAGTATGCCGCTGGAGCGCGCAAATTTCACAGCCGATTCCTCATAGAAGAAGCCAGGTCGATTCTACACTCAGAGCGAACCTCTGAGCGGATTTCAACGCGTAACTCGGCTCTTGATATTTCCAGCCGGCCATAGTGCTGGTCTCGCTATAGATTAAACCTTGCGCTAGGTTCGTGATCTTTCAAGATTTGGAGAAATCAAGAATGAATCAGTAAGTGAAATAGCCATATAGCCTTGATATTAAGGACGGACGGGCTGGAAACACGCTTACATCCCTTGATACCAAGTGGTCTTGGTGAAAATCGGTAGTTTATGTTAAGGCTGAAATATCAAGTTCTTTACAACCCGAGTGACTAGCTCCCCAGAAAACTTCCAAACCCAACAGCACTCCGACTTGATAGTAAACGCCCCTCCTCTTCCCGAGGAGATGTAAACGACAACCTCAACAACAACATCAACAAGTCACCGGCGGGCATGGGGCTCTCCGGTCAGTACGTGCCACCTATAAAGCGGCGCGTTTTCTTGTTTTTTACGAACTCTGAAAGAGTGGAGAAAAAATCATGAAAGCGAAAAATCACATCACGGTCAACGTGATGGCGCCGCTGGTCGTGGGTGATCCCCATGACCTCTTCAGCGGGCCGTCACAGGAGGCGTGGCGCAAGTTCAAGCGTCACCTCCAGGAAATGAAGCGCCTCGGAGTCGAGGCAGTCACCACCGACGTGTGGTGGGGTCTGATCGAGACTGCCCCCGGCATCTTCGACTGGACCTACTACGACAAGCTCGCCAGCGAAATCGTCGATGCGGGGCTCAAGTGGATTCCCATCCTGAGCTTCCACCGCTGCGGCGGTAACATCGGCGACACCGTCTTCGTGCCCATCAAGCCCTGGGTGTGGAGCGAGCTGAAGAGCGTCACGGGCTACAGCGACGACCATGACCTCAAGTTCGTCAGCGAGCAGGGCAACACCAGCGACGAGTACATCTCGTTCTGGAACACTGTTCACGCTCTGCCGCTCTACGAGCGGGTCATGCGGGCGTTCCGCTCCCACTTCGCGCATCTCTGCGATCACATCGCCGAGATCAACGTGAGCCTGGGACCTGCTGGTGAGCTCCGGTACCCGTCGTACAACAGCCACGACGACGGCGCCGACTACCCGGCACGCGGTTCGCTGCAGTGCTACTCGCGTCCAGCCATCGAAGCCTTCCGGCAGTGGGTCTTCAACAAGTACCACAACGCCGAGGGTATCGACCGTGCCTGGGGAACCAACGTCGCCGGCGGGCAGGAGATCAACCCTCCCAGCAATCCGGCCGAGTTCTTCCAGCGCGGCGACCACTGGGACATCACCTATGGTCGGGACTTCTTCGAGTGGTACAGCACCACCCTCTTCAATCACGGACGCATGGTGCTGCGTCTGGCGCTTAGCGTCTTCGCTGCCGATGACTCGCCGTTCGCGGGTATCGACATCGGAGCCAAGGTGCCGGGCGTGCACTGGCGCACCGGAAAGCGCGAGGGTGACCATGTTGTGCTCGGTGACCGGTTGGCAGAGCTTGCTGCCGGTCTTCTGCGTACGGGATTCAACGACTGGGATCACGACGACCAGGGGCGCGGCTACCGGCCGCTCATGAACCTTCTGGCCGAACTCCAGGACAATCCGAACTCTCGGGTGGTCTTGCACTTCACGTGCCTGGAGATGCCGGACGGCGAGGGAGGCCCCGAGGCCAACTCCGTCGCCCGGACGCTCGTGACCTGGGTCGGTGCCGAAGCAGACCGCCAGGGCGTTCCCATCAAGGGAGAAAACGCTGTCTGGTGGACCCTGCCCAAGCATGAGTCCTGGACCCTGATGCGCTCGCACCTCGACCTTCCCGGTCAGGAAGAGCACTACCAGGGGCTGACCATCCTCCGGATGGGCAACGTAGCCGAGAACCGAGTGGCTAACGACGAAATGGCTCGCACCATCGAGGTTGTGAAAAACCAGGATGGTGAAAGCCCTGTGGCCAAGACTGCCTGAGTCGCTCTGCGGCGCGGGTAGCTCTCACAGGGAAGCCCGCTCCACGGACGAAACCGAGCCAATACTGGCGAGCAGCCGCCCCCAAGCTCCGACAAGGAGCCGGGGCGGCTGTATCGCTTTTTCTTTTTCTGCAGACAAAAGCTAAGGAGCACCGCCATGAACAAGTACCTGACGGTACACATGCATTGCTACCAGCCGCCTCGAGAAGATCCCTGGCTCGGTTACATCGAAATGCAACCGTCGGCGGCGCCGTCCCATGACTGGAACGAGCGTATCAACGACGAGTGCTACGAGCCCAATGGATTCGCCCGCATCATGGGCGATGGCGGCCGGGTAGCCTCGATGGTGAACAACTACGAGTTCGCCAGTTTCAACATCGGACCAACTTTGCTCACCTGGATGGAGCAGCACGCCCCGATCACGCTTGCCCGCGTCATCGACGGCGACCGCAAGAGCCGGGAGCGCAACAACGGGCATGGCAACGCCATCGCCCAGGTCTACAACCATGTCATCATGCCACTGGCCTCCGAACGGGACAGGGAAACGCAGGTGAAGTGGGGAATCGCCGTTTTCGAGCAGTACTTCGGTCGCAAGCCCGAAGGCATGCACCTGGCAGAGACCGCCGTGGATACCGCCACGCTCGAGGTCCTGGCCAGAAACGGCATCAAGTT
The DNA here is from genome assembly GCA_020431945.1 of Cyanobacteria bacterium HKST-UBA02. The sequence continues at coordinate 9,674 of JAGQHH010000477.1, forward strand.
CACCGTGCTTGCACCGCGCCAGGCAAAACGCTGGCGCAAAATGGGCTCTGATTCCGAAGCCTGGCAGAGCGAAGGAGGCATCGACCCGACCAA